>NZ_JBNFOB010000232.1:0-3589 GCF_057364565.1 Micrococcus sp. LASM2_SD2
CGCCTCCGGTCCTCCCGGGCGGAGGCCGCGGTGGTGGCGTCCACGGTGGAGCAGGCGCCGGCCGCCGGCATGGGCGTACCAGGTGCGTCCGAGCGCCGGGGCGACGACGGCCCCCGCCAGCCAGCGTCCCTCACCCCGGCCGTCCGGTCCCCAGACGGCCACGGAGGTGCAGAACTGGGGGATGCCGCGGATGAAGTTGGTGGTGGCGTCCAGCGGATCGATGGACCAGCGGTACCCGGAGGGGTCGGCAGGCACCGTGGCCCCGTACTCCTCGCCGGTGATCTCATCCTGGGGCCGGTACCCGGTGACCACGGCGCGGACGGCGTCCTCGGCACGGCGGTCGAACTCCGTGACCCAGTCCGAGGCGGAGGACTTGGTCTCCGCCCCGAGCGCGGCGGCGGTCAGCGGGGTGGCTGGATGCGCGGCGGTCCAGCGCTCGTTGAGCACGGCGGCACCGGCGCGGGCGGCGGCCCGGGCGACGGCGAGCAGACCGGCCGGGGTGACGGAGGCGCTCACTGTCCCTCCTCCGCGGTCTCGGCGGCGGCCGCGCCCTCCTCACCGGCGGCGCCGGCGTCGTCGTCCTCGGCGAAGGCGCCCGGCCCTTCGGCGAGCAGCCGCCTGAAGCCGTCCTCGTCCAGGACGGGGACGCCGAGGGACTCGGCCTTGTCCAGCTTGGAGCCGGCCGAGGCGCCGGCCACGAGGAAGTGGGTCTTCTTGGACACGGAGCCGGAGGCCTTGCCGCCGCGGACCAGGATGGCCTCCTTGGCCGAGTCCCGGCTGAAGTCCTCGAGGGTGCCGGTGACCACCACGGTGACGCCCTCCAGGGTCCTGGGGGTGGACTCGTCCTGCTCGTCCTCCATGCGCACGCCGGCGGCGGCCCAGGCGTCCACGATCGCCACGTGCTCCGGCACGGCGAACCACTCGATCACGGCCTCGGCGATGATCGGTCCCACGCCGTCCGTCTCGGACAGGCGCTCGACGTCCTTCGCCTCGGCCACCTCGCGCAGAGCGTCCATGGAGCCGAACGCCACGGCGAGCGAGCGGGCCGCGGTGGGCCCGACGTGCCGGATGGACAGGGCCACCAGCACGCGCCACAGCGGCTGGGACTTGGCCTTCTCCAGCTCCTCGAACAGGCGCAGCGTGTTGGCGGTGGGGGCGGACGGCCTCTTCGCGGTGCCCTGCGTGAAGAACGCGGGCTTGAGCTCCCAGACGCCGGAGGGGACGTACTTGCCGTCCACCTTGGTGCGCTTCTCCCGCCAGACGCGGACGTCCCCCAGGGAGCGCTGCAGGTCGGTCAGGCCGTCCTCCCCGCGCGGGCCGGTGATCTCCTCCGGGGTGCCGGAGGCGAGGTCGAAGACCTGGGCGGTGGAGGTGAGCACGCCGGGGCCCTCCGGGCTGGGCGCGCCCTCCTGCTCGGCCGGGTCCGGTCCGGGGCCGGTGGTGAGCCAGACGGCGGCCTCCTCGCCGAGCGCCTCTACGTCGAAGGCGCCGCGCGAGGCCAGGTGCTCCATGCGGCCGGCCAGCTGGGCCGGGCAGGTCAGGGAGTTCGGGCAGCGCAGGTCCACATCCCCCTCCTTGGCCGGTGCCAGGGCGGTGCCGCAGGAGGGACACTCGGCGGGCATGACGAACTCGCGCAGCTCTTCCCCCGCGGCCTCGGCCTTCTCCCGCAGCGGCAGCACGGGGCCGACCACCTCGGGGATGACGTCTCCGGCCTTGCGCAGCACCACGGTGTCCCCGATCAGCACGCCCTTGGCCTTGACCACGTCCTGGTTGTGCAGGGTGGCCATGGAGACGGTGGACCCGGCCACGGTGGCCGGCTCCATCACGGCGTAGGGGGTGACGCGGCCGGTACGGCCCACGGAGACCTGGATGTCGAGGAGCTTCGTGTGCACCTCCTCCGGCGGGTACTTGTAGGCGGCGGCCCAGCGGGGCACGCGGGAGGTGTGGCCCAGGGCGCGCTGGTCCGCGAAGTCGTCCGCCTTCACCACGATGCCGTCGATCTCATGCACCAGCTCGTGCCGGCGGCGGCCGTACTCGGCGATGATGTCCAGGATGCCCCGGAGCGCCTCGTCGCCGAGCCCGGTCACGGTGCGGGTGTACGGGCTGGTGGGCAGCCCCCAGCCGGCGAGCGCCTCGTAGGCCTCGCCCTGGCTGGACAGGTCCAGGCCGGAGTGGGCGCCGATGCCGTGGACGAACATGCTCAGCGGCCGGGCGGCGGTGACCTTGGGGTCCTTCTGACGCAGGGAGCCGGCGGCGGCGTTGCGCGGATTGGCGAAGGGCGCCTTGCCCTCCTCGGCGCGGGAGTCGTTGAGCGCGCGGAAGTCGGCGGAGGACATGAAGACCTCGCCGCGGACCTCCAGGTCCGCCGGCCACCCCTCGCCCTCCAGCCGCTGCGGGATGGACCCGATGGTGCGGACGTTGTGGGTGACGTCCTCGCCGGTGACGCCGTCGCCGCGGGTGGCGGCGCGGGTGAGCGCGCCGTCCTGGTAGCGCAGGTTCACGGCCAGGCCATCGATCTTGACCTCCACGAGCCAGCGCGGGTCCGTGCCGGGGCGGGCCGCCGCCACGGCCTCGGCGGTGCGGCGGAACCAGACCTCGAGCTCCTCCTCGGAGAACAGGTCCTCCAGCGAGTACATGCGGGCGCCGTGCGTGACGGGGGCGAAGGCCTCGGAGACCTCGCCACCGACCTCCTGGGTCGGCGAATCGTTGGCCACGATCTCCGGGTGGAGCGTCTCCAGGTCCTCGAGGCGGCGGTAGAGGCGGTCGTACTCCGCGTCCGAGAGCTCCGGTTCGTCCTTCTGGTAGTAGGCGGTGCGGGCGGCGCGCACCTGCTCCACCAGCTCCTGGTACTCCTCGCGCAGGGACGTCTGCGGGATGTCCTCCGCACCCGGCACGTGGGCCTGGTCGGAGGCGGCGTCGGCGGGCTCGGCGTGGGGATCGGTCTGGGCGCTCACCCGTCCAGAGTAGTGAACACAGCGGTCACCGCACCGCCTCCGGCCGGTCAGGCGTCCGCCGTGGCGTCCTCCGCCGCGGCGTCACCGGGGATCTGCACGAGCACCACGGTGACGTTGTCCCGGCCGCCGCGCCAGAGCGCGGCCTCCACGAGGGCGTCCACCGCGGTCTGGGGGTCGTCCGCGTTGTCCTCCAGCAGGGCGAGGATCTCCGCGTCCAGCAGCTCCCCGGTCAGCCCGTCCGAGCAGAGCAGGAACCGGTCCCCCGGGGCGGCGTGGACCTCGCCCACGTCCACCACCAGCTGCTCCGGGGAGCCGAGGGCGCGGGTGATCACATTCCGGCGGGGGTGCACGCGGGCCTCGTCCGGGGTGAGCTCGCCGGCGTCCACGAGCATCTGCACCGCGGAGTGGTCCACGGTGAGCTGCTGCAGGACCGCAGACCCCGCCGGACGGCGGTAGACGCGGGAGTCGCCGACGTTGGCCACGGCCCAGCGGCCCGCGGCGGGCTCGAGTGCCGTCAGGAGGGTGAGGGTCGTGCCGGAGCCGGCCGGGCCGTCGTCGAGCACCGCCTGGTGGGCGGCGTGGACGAGCTCGCCGAGCCCCTCCAGGCTCGGTCCCCCGTCGGTCTCGGCCAGGCG
>NZ_JBNFOB010000233.1:0-3570 GCF_057364565.1 Micrococcus sp. LASM2_SD2
CCGTCGGCACAGCGCTCGTGCACGGCGGCGGCCAGCTCCCGGTCTACCGCCTGCTCCGCCCGCAGCTCGTCCGCCCGGACGGAGAGCACCGTCAGGGCGGCGGTGCGCACCTCCGCGTCCTCGTGGTCGAGCGCCTCGCGCACGGCGGGAAGGGCGGTGCGGTGCCACACGCCGGTGAGCACGAGGGCGCCGGTGGCGGCGGTGCTGAAGTGCTCGCCGTCCCCGGCCAGGGTGCCGACCACGCCGGAGGTCACGTCCTCCACGGTGGTGCGTCCGGTCAGCATGCGGACGGCCGCGGAGGCCACCGGGCCGGCGCCGTGCGCGGCCACGGCCTCGTCCACGCGGGCCTGCAGACGCCGCAGAGGAGTGTCCGGCTCGGCGGGGAGGTCCACCGGCTCCTGGGGGGACTTGGGGTGCTGTCCGGGGGTGTTCATGTGCTCCATTGTCGCGCGTCCGGAGGGCGGGTCCGAGCCCGCCGGCCGGGTGTGCCGGACCACCGGGTCCGGGTGCGGCGGACCGGCGGAGGGGAGCGGCCGTCGTCGGGACGCCCCCGTGCCGTCACGGCGTGATGTGCGGCACATTTCTGCCGCTGGCAGATGATAGATTTCAGGTCATGCATGTGCGCGGCGCCCTGTCCCTGGAGTTCACGGCGGAGGGCTTCGGCCTCCCGTCGGGCACGGTGGACGCCGGAACCGTCATCACGTGGATCGACAAGGCCGGCTACGCCGTGGCCGCGAGCTGGGCCGGCACGTACGTGCGGGCCTCCTATGTGGGGAACATGCAGTTCCAGAACCCCGTCCCCGTGGACACCCGCGCCGTGGTCCAGGCGCGCGTGGTCCACACGCACGGCCCCTACGTCCACGTCCAGGCGCGGCTGATCATGCCCGCGCTCCAGGGTGAGGGCGGCGGGCCCCTGGTCTGCACCGAGTGCCTCCTCGTCTACGCGGCGGAGGAGGACGGGCGCCTGGTGGACGCCCCCGTCTGGGTGCCGGAGACCGAGGGTCAGCGGGAGCGGGACGAGCAGGCCAACAGCGCCAAGGTCATCCGCACCACCATCGAGCAGGGCATGAACTCCCTGCCGTTCCCGGAGGAGGTCGGCCCCAACGACGAGCTCGTGCGGCTGTGCTTCATCGCAGGGCAGGGGGAGACCACCATCGGCTCCACCGTGCGGGCCTCCGCCATCATGCGCTGGATCGACGAGGCCGCCGCCGTGTGCGCCGCCCGCTGGTCCGGCTCGGAGAACGTGGTGGCGGCCTTCGCCGGCGGCGTGCGCTTTTTGGCGAACATCGAGGCCGGCAACGTGGTCACCGTGGACGCCCTGCTGGTGCACACCTCGCCGCGCGCCATGCACGTGGCCCTGCGCGTCTACGCGGCCCGCCGCCACGAGCGCGGCGCCAGGATCGTGGCGCACTCGCTGGCCGTCATGGTGGTCCCGGACGACGGCCGGGCCCAGCCCGTCCGCCAGTGGGAGCCCGAGTCCGAGTGGTCCTCCTCCCTGGAGTCCGCGGCCGTGGAGCTGGTGAAGCTGCGCTCCGCGGCCGGTGCCACCTGGTCCTCCGCACCACGCGCCGGCTGACCGGACGTGCCGCCGGGCCGCTCATTAGACTTGGTCCATGGCTGGTCTCTCCTCCCTCGGCACCCTCGGCGCCGCCTCCGCACTCCGTCCGCTCGTGCGCAGGGGCGCCCTGGCCGCGCTCGCCGCCGTGACCGTGGTCCCGGGCGGTGTGGCCGCGGGCCTGACGGCCGTGGACATGGTCAAGCGCAAGGGGAGGAAGGCCCGTCCGGCCGAGCGCCCGGGCACGTTTTCCGCCACCGTGGGGGCGTCCGAGCTGACGATCTTCACCTCCGGCGAGGACCTCTACGCGGACATGATCGCGGAGATCGACGCGGCCGAGCGCACGGTCAAGCTGGAGACCTTCATCTGGAAGGACGACCGCACCGGACAGCGGTTCGTCGAGGCCTGCAACCGCGCCGCCGAGCGCGGTGTGGAGGTCTGGGTCTCCTACGACGGATTCGCCAACATGGTGGTGCCGGCCTCCTTCTACGAGCAGTTCTCCCCGAAGGTGCACGTGTTCCGCCTGCCGGCCTTCACCCGCCCCTACTGGCGCGGCATCGTCCGGCACACCGGCTTCAACCACTCCAAGATCCTGGTGATCGACGGGCGCGTGGGGTACATCGGGGGCTTCAACATCGGCGACGACTACGCCCACCTCTGGCGCGACACCCACGTCAAGGAGGTCGGCCCCGCCGTCTGGGGGCTGGACCACTCGATCGCCACCGTGTGGAACGCGGCCCACGGTCCGGACGAGCAGATGGAGTGGTTCCCGCCCGGCTCCTGGGACCAGCGGGTCACCGTGTCCTCCAACCTGCCGGTGCAGCTGGTGTACCCCATCCGCGGCACCTACCTGAACGCCATCGAGCGCTCCCGCAGCCACATCCGCATCTGCACGCCGTACTTCATCCCGGACCAGCAGGTGCTGGCCGCCCTGAAGACCGCCGCGCAGCGTGGCGTGGACGTGCAGGTGATGGTGCCGAAGGAGTCCAACCACATCGTGGCGGACTGGGCCTCGCGCGGGTTCACCGCGGAGATGCTGGAGGCCGGCATCTCGGTCCTGCTGTACAAGGCCGGCATGATCCACGCCAAGACGGCCACGATCGACGGCCAGTGGTCCACCGTGGGCACCGCGAACATCGACCGCCTCTCCCTGGGCTACAACTACGAGACGAACCTCGAGGTGGTGGACCCGGACTTCGCCGCCCGCATGGAGGAGATCTTCGCCGCGGACAGCGAGCACTGCGAGACCGTGGACCCGCACCGCTGGCGTGAGCGGCACAAGGGGGCCCAGGTCATCGAGGCGCTCATCGCGCCGCTGCGTCCGCTGCTCTGAGCCACGCCGCGCATCGGCACCCCGTGCCGGCGCCCCGTGCCGGGGGCGTGCGCCGGGTGCGGAGGGGCGTGCGCCGGGAGTGCGCTTGGGTGCCCGCTGTGGCGTTCCTTCCATCTCCCGCAGAACTGCGGCGCCGCCGGGTCGGGCGGCGTACAGTGCAGAGGACGTCGCCGTCGTCCAGGCGTCCGCGCGCCTCGGCCCGGTTCGGCTGCTTCTCTTCCCCCGCCCCCCACCGTGAGGACTCCATGACCCTGCGCCCCGCGACCACCGGCACCGTCTTCACCGGCACCGCCCTCGCCGCCGCGCTGCTGCTCACCGGCTGCGGCGCCGGCCAGGACGCCCCGGCCGAGGGCACGTCCACCGAGGCCGCCGCCTCGAGCACGTCCGCCTCGGCCCCCGCCTCCGCCACGGAGAGCGGGTCCGCAGAGTCCTCGGAGTCGTCGGCCGGCCCCTCGGAGTCCGCGGCGGACTCCGAGTCGGCCTCGGCTGAGGAGTCCGCCTCGGCCGAGGAGTCCACGTCCGAGTCGGCCTCCCCGTCCGCCGAGGAGCCGTCCTCCGCTGCGGCCCCGAAGAGCTCGGCCGCGCCGACCACCCAGGCGCCGCCCGCTTCGAAGGCCCCGCGCCGACCACGCAGGCCCCGGCCCCGGGCTCCTCCCGGGGCCCCGGCCACGTCGTCGTCCGC
>NZ_JBNFOB010000234.1:0-3540 GCF_057364565.1 Micrococcus sp. LASM2_SD2
GGAGGACATGGCGCAGCGGCTGCCGGACGCCCGGGGTGTGGCGCTGATCGAGGTGGCCGGGGCGCAGGACGAGCAGGCGGTCTCCGCGCCCGCGGGCGTGCAGGTCCGCTGGCTGCACCGCGGCGGCGAGTTCACGCCGGAGTCCGCCCGCTGGGTGGCCGAGCTCGAAGCGTTGGAGTTCGGCGAGGGGCAGGTGCAGGCGTTCGTTCACGGCGAGCGCGAGCAGGTGAAGGCGGCGCGCCGGCACCTGACGGACGTGCGGGGGCTGGACCGCAAGCAGATGTCCGTGTCCGCGTACTGGGCGCATGGCCGCGCCGAGGAGACCTTCCAGGCGGAGAAGCGCGAGCCGATCGGCAAGATCTTCGACGACGCCTGAGCCGGGCACACCACTGTCCGCCCCTCGCGCCGGGGCGGGGGTGGGGCCGCCTGTCGTCGGGGCTGTGCCGTGTCTGCCAGAGATGGACATCAGTCGGTTCAGTTGGGATTCTGACGGGGAACACAGAATCCGGGGGCGGGCATCCGGCCTTCCTCCACGCTTCTTCGGAGGAGACCCGACATGATGAAGAACCGCCTGTCCACCGCCGTCGGCATGCTCGCCGCCGGCACCCTGCTGCTCACCGCCTGCGGCTCCGCACCCACCCTGGACGAGACCTGGCCCGAGGTCCGCAAGAACTTCGAGGAGGCCGAGAGCCTGCGCATCAACATGGAGGCGACCGGTGAGGACGAGGCGGGCACCGGGACCGCGGACCTGGCCGGCGCCGCGGACGACTCCCACATGAAGGGCACCATGAACATCGACATGGGCGGAGACGTCGTGGACATGGAGGTGCTGCGCCTGGACGGGGACGTGTTCCTCAAGATGAAGTCCGACGGCGAGGACAACGCCTTCACCCGGGTGGTGGGTGACAAGTGGCTCAAGATGTCCGCCTCGGACGCCGAGGACATGGGCGACTTCACCATGTCCTCGCTCCTGGACAGCATGGTGGAGGAGATGCCGGCCGCGGACGCCTTCGACGGTCATGACATCGAGGCCGAGGAGGTCGAAGTCGACGGCGAGAAGTACGACAAGTACGTCGTGCCGGAGGAGGTCCTCGAGAGCGAGACCGCCGGGAACATCTACTACGTGGACCGTGAGGACGACACGATGTTCCGCGTGGAGGGCGCCAAGTCCGAGGACGGCAAGCAGGACACCGTGGTGACGTTCACGGACTGGAACTCGGTGGAGGCCCCCGAGGCGCCGGCCGAGGACGAGGTCTTCGACCAGTCCTCCATGACGAACCCCTGATCCACCTGCCCCACAGCTTTCGCTCACGAAACGGGAAGAAGCCTTCTTCCCGTTTCGTGAGCGAAAGTGTCACCACTCGACGCTTTCCCGAACGAAAACGTCTGCGGCGTCACCTCTTCACCGGCGGGCGGCCACAACCTCCGCGATCTGGGCCACGCACGGCTCGTTCTGCAGGCTCGTGGTGTCCCCGAGGGTGTCCCCGGTGAACAGCTGGGTGAGCAGGCGGCGCATGATCTTGCCGGAGCGGGTCTTCGGCACGTCGGGCACGAACACCACGTGCGCCGGCTTGGCCACCGGCCCGATCACCCGCCCCACATGCGCGCGCAGCTCCTCGGCCTGCTCCACCGTCTCCTGCGGCCGCCCCACGGCCGCGAACCGCTCGTGCGCCACCACGAACGCCACCGCCGCGTGTCCGGTCTTCGGATCCGGCACCGGGCACACGCCGGCCTCGATCACCTCCGGGTGCGCCACGAGCGCCGACTCGATCTCGATCGTGCTCAGGCGGTGCCCGGAGATGTTGATGACGTCGTCGATACGGCCGAGGATCCACACGTCTCCGTCGTCGTCCCGCTTGGCGCCGTCCCCGGCCAGGAACCAGCCCTGCTCCGCGTAGTCGGCCCAGTAGGAGTCGTAGAACCGCTGCGGGTTCCCCCACACGGTGCGGGCCATGGACGGCGAGGTCCGGGTGACCACGATCTTGCCCTGCAGCTGGGCACCCACGGACGTGCCGTCGTCGTCCACCACGTCCACGTCCACCCCGGGGAGGGGACGCGATCCGCAGCCCGGCTTGAAGGCGGAGTCCGTCGGCCGGGGTGAGAGCACGGTGGAGCCGGTCTCGGACTGCCACCACGTGTCCACCATGGGCACGCCCACGGAGCCGTCGCGCGGATCCTCCGGCCCCAGGGCGTCCCGGCCGATCTGCGTGCGCGCCCACGTCCACGCCTCCGGGTTCACGGCCTCGCCCACGGTGCCGATCAGGCGGATCGAGGACAGGTCCGGGCCGCCCTCGTCCCGCGCCGGGATGCCGTCCGGGTGCCAGCCCATCAGGGACCGGATCAGCGTGGGCGCGGTGTAGTAGCTCGTCACCCCGTAGCGCTCGATGACCTCGAAGTGCCGGCCCGGGTGCGGGGCGTTCGGCACGCCCTCGTAGATCACCTGGGTGACGCCGTTGCTCAGCGGCCCGTAGATCTCATAGGTGTGCGCCGTGACCCAGGCCAGGTCCGCGGTGCACCAGTGCACGTCCTTCTCCCGCGCCGCCACGTCCGGGTCGCTGAAGAGGTAGTCGTGCGTCCAGCTCGCGGCGGCCAGGTACCCGGCCGAGGTGTGCACCAGCCCCTTGGGCTTCCCGGTGGTGCCGGAGGTGTACATCACGAACAGCGGGTGCTCGGCGTCGAACGCCTGCGCCGCATGCTCGGTGGGCTGGCGGTCCACCACGTCGTGCCACCACAGGTCCCGGCCCTCGACCCACGCGATGCCCTCGGCGCCGGAGGGGGCCCGCGTCCCGTCTGCGCGGCGCTCGCCGGGCGGACAGTGGCCGGTGCGGTCCAGGACCAGCACATGCTCGATCGCGTTGTCCCCGGACACCGCCTCGTCCGCGTTGGCCTTCACGGGCACCGCCTTGCCGCGGCGGAACTGCCCGTCCGTGGTGACCAGCAGCTTCGCGCCGGTGTCCTCCACCCGGAAGCGCAGGGCGTCCGCGGAGAACCCGCCGAACACCAGCGAGTGCACCGCACCGATGCGGGCGCACGCCAGCGCGATGACCACCGTCTCCACCAGCACCGGCAGGTAGACCACCACGCGGTCGCCGGGTCCGATACCCAGCTCTTCCAGCGCATTCGCGGCCTGGCAGACCTGACGCTGCAGCTGCGCGTAGGTCACCGCACGCCGGTCCCCGGGCTCGCCCTCGAAGTACAGCGCCACCTTCTCCCCGCGGCCGGCCGCCACGTGTCGGTCCACGCAGTTGAACGCCACGTTCAGCCGTCCGTCCGCGTACCAGCGGATCTCCGGGGCCGTGCCGGCGTCCGCGTCCGTGGGGACGGTGTCCGTCACCCGGGTGAAGTCGGTCTCCCAGGTCAGGCGGCGGCCCGCCGCTCCCAGAAGGCCAGCCGGTCGGATTCGGCGACGACGGCCCCGTCGCCTCCGTCCTCCGTGCAGCAGTCCCGCGGGGCGTCCCGGATGGACGTCCGGGTCCGCCGCGTCCACCAGGTGCTGTGGCAGCGGGCCCGGCAGGGGCTCGCGAGGGGTGCGGAGCGGGG
>NZ_JBNFOB010000235.1:0-3528 GCF_057364565.1 Micrococcus sp. LASM2_SD2
GCGCCCGTCGCCGTGGCGGCCTGCCGGCTGTGGCCGGATGGCGCTCGTGCTGGCCTCGGACCAGTCTGCGGACGCCGTCGCCTCCGCCCGCGCGACGGCCGAGGCGAACGGCCTGACGGACCGGGTCCGGGTGCAGCAGGACGACGCCCTGTCCGCGGTGCCGGACGCGTCGGTGCGGCTGGTGCTGCTCAATCCCCCGTTCCACGACGGGACGGCGGTGGACCCCACCGTCGCACACCGCATGATCGCGGCCGCCGGACGGGTGCTGGCTCCGGGCGGACAGCTCTGGTGCATCTGGAACTCCCACCTGCGTCACCGCGGAGTGCTCGAGGCCGAGGTGGGGCCGACCCGCCAGGCCGCCCGCGACCGCAGCTTCACGGTGACGGTCTCCACCCGTCCCTGAGCGGACGGCACCGGTGCGGACGGCACCCTCTCGGGCGCACCGCATCCTCCAATGCGTCGCCCGAGTCCTCTGACGCGTCGCCTCAGTCCTCCGACGCGTCGCCTCAGTCCTCTGACGCGGAGCCGCACCGTGCATACGACGGCGCCCCGCCCCTCACGTGGAGGGACGGGCGCCGTCGGTGCGGCTCAGGCCCTGCTGCAGGGGCCCGCCGATCCGGTGGGGATCAGTTGCCGGTGAGCTTCTCGCGCAGGGCGGCGAGGGCCTCGTCGGAGGCCAGGGTGCCGCCGTCGGAGGCCGGGGCCTCGGAGACGTAGGAGGAGGCACCGGTGTCGTGCGGGGCGGAGCCGGCGTTGGCGTCCTCCTCGATGGCGCGGCGCACCTGCTCCTTGTGGGCCTCCCAGCGGGCCTGGGCGTCGGCGTACTGCTGCTCCCAGGCGGCACGCTCGGCCTCGTAGCCCTCCATCCACTCGTTGGTCTCGACGTCGAAGCCCTCGGGGTACTTGTAGTTGCCCTCGTCGTCGTACTCCGCGGCCATGCCGTACAGGGCCGGGTCGAACTCGGTGCCGTCCGGGTCCACGCCGTCGTTCGCCTGCTTGAGGGACAGGGAGATGCGGCGACGCTCCAGGTCGATGTCGATGACCTTCACGAACAGCTCGTCGTTCACGGAGACGACCTGCTCGGCGGTGTCGATGTGGCGCGAGGCCAGCTCGGAGATGTGCACCAGGCCCTCGATGCCGTCCTCGACGCGGACGAACGCGCCGAAGGGGACGAGCTTGGTGACCTTGCCCGGCACGACCTGGCCCAGGGCGTGGGTGCGGGCGAACAGCTGCCACGGGTCCTCCTGGGTCGCCTTCAGCGACAGGGAGACGCGCTCGCGGTCCATGTCCACCTCGAGGACCTCGACGGTGACCTCCTGGCCCACCTCGACGACCTCGGACGGGTGGTCGATGTGCTTCCAAGACAGCTCGGAGACGTGCACGAGGCCGTCCACGCCACCCAGGTCCACGAAGGCGCCGAAGTTGACGATGGAGGACACGGTGCCCTGGCGGACCTGGCCCTTCTCCAGCTTGTGGAGGAAGTTGGAGCGGACCTCGGACTGGGTCTGCTCGAGCCAGGCGCGGCGGGACAGCACCACGTTGTTGCGGTTCTTGTCCAGCTCGATGATCTTCGCCTCGAGCTTCTGGCCGATGTACGGGGCCAGGTCGCGGACGCGGCGCATCTCGACCAGGGAGGCCGGCAGGAAGCCGCGGAGGCCGATGTCCAGGATGAGACCGCCCTTGACGACCTCGATGACGGTGCCCTCGACGACGCCGTCCTCGTCCTTGATCTTCTCGATGTCGCCCCAGGCGCGCTCGTACTGGGCGCGCTTCTTGGACAGGATCAGGCGACCCTCCTTGTCCTCCTTGGTGAGGACCAGGGCTTCGACGGAGTCACCGACGGCGACGACCTCGTCCGGGTCGACGTCGTGCTTGATGGACAGCTCGCGGGACGGGATGACGCCCTCGGTCTTGTAGCCGATGTCGAGCAGGACCTCGTCGCGGTCGACCTTGACGACGGTGCCCTCGACGAGATCGCCATCGTTGAAGTACTTGATGGTCGCGTCGATGGCGGCGAGCAGCTCCTCGGAGGTGCCGATGTCGTTGATGGCGACCTGCGGGGCGTTGGAGGTGGTGGTCATGTAGGAGGGACTCCGATGGGTTGTGGATCATGCCGGGGCAGCTGGACACACAGCGGCGCCTGCGACCCGGCATGGGTTGTAACGGACAAAACTGTGAGCGCACGAAAGTGCTCGTCCAGCCTATCAGAAACCCGTCAGCAGGTGAACGGGCGCGGCGGAGGTGAGCAGCGCGTCCAGCCGGGCGGCCGCACCCGCGGTGCCCTCTCGCACGGCGCCGGTCCGCGCCCCCGTGACGGCGGAGGTACCGCCGAGCCAGAGCCCGGACAGCGCGGCCACGTCCAGCACGAGGTCCGCGTCCTCGGCCGCCGCGTCGTCCAGGCGCTCCACCCGTGCCCGTCCGTCCGCGACGGCCAGGAGCCAGGTGCCGTCCGCGTGTCCCAGCCGATCCTCGACCGCGAGCACCAGCTCGCCGGCGACGCCGGGCACGTACGTGCGCCCCTCGAGGCAGGCCTTCACGTCGAGGATCCGCAGGTAGAGGTCGTCCCAGTGCTCTGTGACCTTCGCCAGCCGGGCGTTCGCCAGGGCGGCCTGGAGGGCGCCGTCGTCCGGCAGCCGGGAGAACTCGACGCGTTCGACCAGATCCAGGTCGAACAGGTAGCGCAGCAGTCCGCGCCAGGCCTCGTGGTCCGCGGCCATGAACGCCTGGACCCGCACGGTGGGCGGCTCGGTCTCCCAGCCCTTGAAGCGGTACAGCACCGCGCCGCGGGCCTCGCCCTCGGCGTTCCGGTACAGGCCCGCGAAGGTGCCGTCGCCCCTGCCGTCGTTCTCCGAGGCGAGCGAGTCGTTCCAGATCAGCCGGTGGGCGTGCGGACGGCGCGGGCTGCCGGGGGTGGCCAGCTGCAGCTCGCGTTGCAGGGCGTCGACCTCGTCGATCACCTCACGCGGGTCCTCGCGCGTCACGGTCCCCGGGGCCGCCGGCGCGGTCATCTCCACCTGCCCTGAGGTGCGCACCGTGGCCCGGCGGGCGTGACAGCAGACGCCGAAGCCGAAGCGGCCGTAGATGGCGGACTCGGAGACGGTCAGCGCGGCCACCGGCATCCCGGCCTCGACCGCGTCGGCCAGGGAGCGGGTCATCATCGCGCGCAGGATCCCCCGACGACGGTGGCCCGGGGACACGGTGACGTTGCTGATCAGCCAGGCGGGGAGCTCCACGCCCGGGGACACCGTGAGCGTGGACTCCCAGTCCACGAAGGTCCCCACCGGTTCGCGCGCGGCCGGGTCGTCCCCGTCCGCATAGACGCCGAGGCTGCGCTTGGCGTCGTCCGCGTCGCACCCCAGCAGCTGGTCCAGCGCCCGGCCCTCCGGGACCTTCTCGTAGAAGCCCTTCTCCACGGCCTGGGCGAACCGTGACTGCGCAGGGTGGTCCGCGGCCTTCGGGTCGGTCCCGTCGTCCGGGCGCGCCGGGGTCGGCAGGAGCTCCAGGCGCAGGCCGTGGGCGGCGAGGGGC
>NZ_JBNFOB010000236.1:0-3476 GCF_057364565.1 Micrococcus sp. LASM2_SD2
CGAGCACGGGCTGGCCTGCCCGCGGATCTCCATCGAGCCCGGCCGCGCCATCGCCGGCCCGGCCGGACTGACCCTGTACACCGTCGGCGTGACCAAGACCGTGGACGCCGACGCCCCGGACGGCACCACCGCCGCCCGCCGCTACGTGGCCGTGGACGGCGGCATGTCGGACAACCCGCGCCCCGTGCTCTACGACGCCGACTACACCGCCGTCTGCGCCAACCGCGCCTCGGACGCCGCGCCCGCCCTGTCTCGCGTGGTGGGCAAGCACTGCGAGTCCGGGGACATCGTGGTGAAGGACGTGTACCTTCCGTCAGACGTGGCCCGCGGCGACCTGCTCGCCGTCCCGGCCACGGGTGCCTACACGCACGTGATGGGATCGAACTACAACGCGCTGCCCCGCCCGGCCGTCGTCGCGGTCACCGAGGGAGCGGCCCGCACGATCATCCGGAGGGAGACGGTCGCGGACCTGCTGGACCGCGAGGTCGACCCGCAGGACCCGGCGGGCTGACGGGCCCCGGGCGTACGGCCGTATGCCGTACCGCCCCGAGGGACCGTCGCCGCAGGCAGCCACAGCAACGCCCACCAGGAGGACCATGACGCCGCCGCACACCACCACCGATGCCATCACCGTCGCCCTGCTCGGCGGCGGCACCGTCGGGTCCCAGGTCGCCCGGATCCTCACCGAGGACGCGGACATGCTCGCCGCCAAGGCCGGCGCCCCGCTGCGCCTGGCCGGCGTGGCCGTGCGGTCGAAGGACCGCAAGCGGGACGTCGAGCTGCCGAAGGACCTGTACACCACGGACGCCGAGTCGCTCATCGACGGCGCGGACATCGTGATCGAGCTGATGGGCGGCATCGAGCCGGCGCGCACCCTGATCGAGCAGGCGCTGCGGGACGGCAAGGCCGTGGTCACCGGCAACAAGGCGCTGCTGGCCCAGCACGGCGAGGAGCTCTCCGCGATCGCCGCCGAGCACGGTGCCCAGCTGTCCTTCGAGGCCGCCGTGGCCGGGGCCATCCCCATCCTGCGACCGCTGCGCGACTCCCTCTCCGGCGACCGGGTCACCCGGGTCATGGGCATCGCCAACGGCACCACCAACTTCATCCTGGACCGCATGGACACCGCCGGCGCGGACTTCGCGGACGCCCTGGCCGAGGCCCAGGAGCTCGGCTACGCCGAGGCGGACCCCACCGCGGACGTGGAGGGCCACGACGCCGCGGCGAAGGTCGCCATCCTCGCCACCCTGGCCTTCGGCGCGGACTACAGCATCGACGAGGTCTCCTGCGAGGGCATCACCCAGATCACCGCCGCGGACTCCGCCGCCGCGGCGGACGCCGGGTACGTCATCAAGCTCCTGGGCATCGCCGAGCGGCGCACCGCCGAGGACGGCACCGAGGGCGCCGTGCTGCGCGTGCACCCCACCATGGTCCCCCGCGAGCACCCGCTGGCCGCCGTGCGCGGCGCCTACAACGCGGTGTACGTGGAGGCCGAGAACGCCGGCGAGCTGATGTTCTACGGCCCCGGCGCCGGCGGCCCCGAGACCGCCTCCGCCGTCATGGGCGACGTGGTCTCCGTGGCCGAGCGCCTGGTCCGCGGCGCCCGCGCGGTGCGCACCTCCACCTCCTCCCTGACCGCGCTACCCGCCGCCGAGGCCCACACCTCCGTGATGGTGGTCCTCAGTGTGGACGACGCCCCCGGCGTGCTGCGCCGCGTGGCCGCCGTCTTCGAGGACCACGGCGTCTCCATCGAGGCACTGCGCCAGGACTCCGCGGCCGCCGAGGCCGAGGGCGCCGCCCAGCTGCGCGTCGTCACCCACCACGCCCGCCAGCGGGACCTCGACGCCACGGTCGAGGCGCTGCGCGGCCTGGACGTCGTCCGCGGCGTCGTCTCCGTCGTCCGCGTCGAAGGAAAGTGAGCACCTGATGGCACACCAGTGGAAGGGCGTCGTCCGCGAGTATGTCGACCGCCTGCCGGTCACCGAGGACACCCGCGTCATCACGCTGGGCGAGGGCGGCACCCCGCTGATCCGTGCCCCGCACCTGTCCGAGCTCGTCTCCGGCGACGTCTACGTGAAGTTCGAGGGCATGAACCCCACCGGCTCCTTCAAGGACCGGGGCATGACCATGGCCATCACCGCCGCCGTGGCCGAGGGCGCGAAGGCCGTGGTCTGCGCCTCCACCGGCAACACCTCCGCCTCCGCGGCCGCCTACGCGGCCCAGGCCGGCATCACCTGTGCGGTGCTGGTGCCGGAGGGCAAGATCTCCATGGGCAAGATGTCCCAGGCGGTCGCCCACGGCGCCCAGATCCTGCAGGTGCAGGGCAACTTCGACAACTGCCTCGAGGTGGCCCGCAAGCTGTCCGAGAACTACCCGGTGTTCCTGGTGAACTCCGTGAACCCGGCACGCATCGAGGGGCAGAAGACCGGCGCGTTCGAGGTGGTGGACTTCCTCGGCGACGCCCCGGACTACCACCTGCTGCCGGTCGGCAACGCGGGCAACATCACCGCGTACTGGAAGGGGTATCAGGAGTACTCCCGCCCCTACGTGAACCCGCACCCGGGCACCTCGGACGAGGAGCTTCCCGCCGTGGCCACGAAGACCCCCGCGATGTGGGGCTTCCAGGCCGCCGGCGCCGCACCGATCGTGGCCGGCCACCCGATCCTGGAGCCGGACACCATTGCCACCGCCATCCGCATCGGCAACCCCGCCTCCTGGGACCAGGCCACCGCCGCCCGGGACGCCTCCGGCGGCCTCATCGACACCGTCACGGACGCGGAGATCCTTCAGGCGCACCGCTGGCTGTCCTCCAAGGAGGGCGTGTTCGTGGAGCCCGCCTCCGCCGCCGGCGTGGCCGGCCTGCTCAAGCACCACGCGGCCGGGAACGTGCCGCGGGCAAGACCTGGGTCATCACGGTCACCGGCCACGGCCTGAAGGACCCGCAGTGGGCCCTCAAGGCCGCCGACGGCTCGGACGTCACCCCGGAGACCGTCGACGTCGACGTGGTCACCGTGGCCGAGGCGCTGGGGCTGTCCTGATGCAGACCCTGGGGGAGCTTCCCGTCGGCCGCTCGGTGCGGGTCGCCGTGCCGGCGACCTCCGCCAACCTCGGCCCGGGCTTCGACACCCTCGGCCTCGCCCTGGAGCGGCGGGACGAGGTGACGTTCACCGTGGCGGACGGCCCCTCGTCCGCGCGCGTGACCGGCGAGGGGGAGGACTCCCTTCCCGACGACGGCACGCACCTGATCGTGCGGCTCGCCCTGGAGCACCTGGCCAAGCGGGGCGCCACGGCGCCCGGACTGGCGCTTCAGGCGCACAACGTCATCCCGCACTCGCGCGGGCTCGGGTCGTCCGCGGCCGCCGTGGTGGCGGCCCTGGCCGGGGGCCGAGGCGCTCTTTGGAGCCGGGGGACCGGTTTGGATGCGGCCGGACTGCTGGACGCCTGCGCCCGCCGCGAGGGCCACCCGGACAACGTGGCCC
>NZ_JBNFOB010000237.1:0-3444 GCF_057364565.1 Micrococcus sp. LASM2_SD2
GCTCGGCGGCCTCCTGAGCGGCCACGCGCTCACGCCACCGGCTGCTCGGCTGCGGCCTGCTCGGCGCGCTGCGCTGCGGCGCGCTCGGCGGCGGCCTTCTTCGCGGCTCCTGGGCGGCGACCTTCTCACGCCAGCGCTGCTCGGCGGCAGCCTGCTTCTCAGCGGCCGCCTTCTCGGCGGCGGCCTTCTCCGCGGCGGCCTGGCGCTCGGCCGCCTTCTTCGCGGCGTACTTCTCGGCAGCGGCCTGCTTCGCGGCCGCCTTCTCCTGGGCGGCCTTCTGCGCCGCCTCCTGCTGCGCGGCCTCCTCGGCCGCAGCCTTCTTCGCTGCGGCTCCTGGGCCGCCTTCTCCTGGGCGGCCTTCTGCGCCGCCTCCTGCTGCGCCGCCTCCTGCTGCGCGGCCTCCTCGGCCGCAGCCTTCTTCGCTACGGCCTCCTGGGCCGCCTTCTCCTGGGCGGCCTTCTTCGCGGCGGCCTCCTGGGCGGCCTTCTCGTCAGCGGCGGCCTTCTTCGCGGCAGCCTCCTGGGTGGCCTTCTCCTGCGCAGCCCTCTCGGCAGCAGCCTTCTTCGCCGCGGCCTCTTGGGCGGCCTTCTCGGCAGCGGCGGCCTTCTTCGCCGCGGCCTCCTGGGCGGCCTTCTCCTGCGCAGCCTTCTCGGCAGCAGCCTTCTCGGCGGCGGCCTTCTCGGCGGCCTCGGCATCCACGGAGGACTGACGCTCCACCTGTGCGGTGCGCTGCATCTCCACCTTGGAGTCCTCGGCGATGACGGCGTCCTCGCCCTTGCCGATCTGGCCCTGGGCGACACCGCCGGCGACGACGAGGCCGCCGGCGAGCACGGCCACGGTGGCCTTGGTCGCGGCACGGCCGGAGCGCTTGGCGTTGCGGGAGTGCAGGTGGTCAGTCACGATGAACCTCTTCCGAGCATGTCCGTGTGCATTCCCTGCGATCCCAGCAGAGCCCCCGCACCATGGCGGTTGCCGTCGAAACGAGTGACTCCCCGGCCGTCCACGCGGAGGATGCACACGGTGTGGACACGGGGGCGCCCGGAGCGATTCCTGCATCCGGGCACGGAGCTCAGGCTACACACAAGGTCACGGCAATGTCACGCGAACATCACGGAAGGCCGGCGGACACCTCCCACCCACGCGGCAAAACACCTTGTCAGATGCGATTATGAGAAATATCGACCGACCGTTCGTGTCGTGACCTCTGCCGTGATGCCTCATCATGTTCGAGACCGGGTCTCAGTAACAGCTGTGCCCCGCAGGATCATCGGACCCGCCGGGCGTCGCCGACCGGCTCGACACCTGCCGTCAGCGATCGCCGTGGACACGGACGTGAGCCGCGGTCTCACGGCCCAGCTCGAGCGCCGGGGCACCTGCCACGTCGACGGCCTGCACCCGCAGGTAATCCGGGTCGGACGTCTCCCGCACCTCCAGCACGACGCCCGGGCGGACGTGGGCGCGGGCCAGCTCCTGCAGCAGTTCGGCGTCGGTCTGCACGGCCTCGGCCAGGCCGGCGACGGTCGCACGGCCGCCCGCCGCATCCACCAGAGACCGGGAGGACAGGCCCATCTGTGCACTCCACTCCGCCGCGGACTGCCGGTCCGGACGGGGTGGGATGGGGGTGCCGTACGGCGTGGTGTCCGGGTCGTCGAGGATCTCGAGCAGCCGCTGCTCCACCTGGTCGCTCATCACGTGCTCCCACCGGCATGCCTCGTCATGGACATAGGCCCAGTCGAGTCCGATCACATCGGCGAGCAGCCGCTCGGCGAGGCGGTGCTTGCGCAGGACGGACACGGCCCGTTCCCGGCCCTGCTCGGTCAGCTGCAGCCGACGGTCCTCGCCGACGTGCACGAGCCCGTCGCGCTCCATGCGGGCGACGGTCTGGGAGACGGTGGGGCCGGAGTGCTCCAGCCGCTCCACGATGCGCGCACGCAGGGGCCGGATGCCCTCCTCCTCCAGCTCGAGGATGGTGCGCAGGTACATCTCCGTCGTGTCGATCAGATCGGTCATCCGCCGTCGCCCTTCTCACTGCCAGCCACTGCCCCCGGACAGCCTCCGGACGCCGCCCCAGTCTATCCAGCACCCGGTGCGGTGCCCGGCGTCACGGACGGGACGTCGTCGGGACGGCGGAGCACAATGAGGGCACGCACGTGCCCGAGTGCCGTGCGACCCTCCCCTCCCGGCAACAGAACTCGAGGTGACCTGCTGTGGCCATGGATCCGTCCGCCATCACCCTGCCCGCCCACCTGCTCCCCGCCGACGGCCGCTTCGGCGCCGGACCGTCCAAGGTCCGCGCCGCGCAGGTCGAGGCGCTGGCCGCCGCCGGCCCGCGGCTGCTCGGCACCTCCCACCGCCAGGCGCCGGTGAAGAACCTGGTCGGCAGCGTCCGGGAGGGCGTCTCCTCCCTGTTCTCCGCACCGGAGGGCTACGAGGTGGTCCTCGGCATCGGCGGCTCGACCGCCTTCTGGGATGCCGCGAGCTTCGGCCTGGTCCGTTCGAAGGCCCAGCACCTGAGCTTCGGCGAGTTCGGCTCCAAGTTCGCCCGGGCCACGGACAACGCCCCGTTCCTGGACGCCTCGGACATCCGCACCTCCGAGCCGGGCACCCGCCCCTCCCCGGAGGGCGTGGCCGGCGTGGACGTGTACGCATGGCCGCACAACGAGACCTCCACCGGCGTCTTCGCGCCGGTGGTCCGCCCCGAGGGCGTGGACGAGGACGCGCTCGTGGTCGTGGACGCGACTTCTGCCGCAGGCGGCCTGGAGGTGGACGTGGCCGAGGCCGACGTCTATTACTTCGCCCCGCAGAAGAACTTCGCCTCGGACGGCGGCCTCTGGCTGGCGCTGTTCTCCCCGCGGGCCCTCGAGCGCGTGGCCGAGATCAAGGCCTCGGACCGCTGGATCCCGGAGTTCCTGGACCTGGGGATCGCGGTGGAGAACTCGCTGAAGGACCAGACCTATAACACGCCGGCGCTGGCCACCCTCGTCATGCTGGACGAGCAGCTGCGGTGGATGAACGGCCACGGCGGCCTGGACTTCGCCACCGGACGCACCGCGGACTCGTCCTCCCGGGTGTACGCGTGGGCCGAGGCTCGGAGGTCGCCGCCCCGTTCGTGACGGACCCGGACGAACGGTCGAACGTGATCTGCACGGTGGACTTCGCAGACTCCGTGGACGCCGCGGCGGTCGCCAAGGCGCTGCGCGCCAACGGCGTGGTGGACGTGGAGCCCTACCGCAAGCTGGGCCGGAACCAGCTGCGCATCGCCACCTTCGCGGCGATCGAGCCGGAGGACGTGTCCGCCCTGCTCGGCTGCGTCGACCACGTGGTCGGTCAGCTCTCCTGAGCGGTCTCCTCGGCAGCCTCCTCGGCCTCCGGCGCCTCGGCGTCGGGGGCGAGTCCGCCTCCGGGGCGGGGGTCCGGGTCCGCGGCCTGTTCGGCCGGCGCGTC
>NZ_JBNFOB010000238.1:0-3437 GCF_057364565.1 Micrococcus sp. LASM2_SD2
CGTGGGCAGGACTCCGGCCGCCCGCCGGGGCCGCGGACGGGTGGCCGGGCTCGTGCGCTCGGCCGCGGCACGGCTGCGCCGCACCTCCGTGGGATCGACCGTGGCGGACCAGGTGCAGCTGCTCGAGTTCTACGTGCACACCGAGGACGTCCGCCGTGCCCAGGACCGCTGGGCACCCCGCATCCTCGCCGACGACTACGCGGACACCCTCTACCGGCACCTGAAGGGCCGCGCGAAGCTGCTCTACCGGTCGGAGTCGACCGGTGTGGAGCTGGAGCGTCGCGCCCGTCCCGCGTCCCGGGTGGACAACTCGCCGGTGATGGTGAAGGCCCCCGGCGACGACGGCCGCACCCTCCACGTCACCGGTCCCGCCGGCGAGCTCGTCATGCATGCCTTCGGGAGGCGGACCGCCGCCCTGGTGCTCGAGGACGTCGTCGATGCCTGAACGGGACCGGCGGCACCCGGAGTGGGCCGCAGTGGGCCGCACGGAGCAGACCCTGCGGCGCACGCAGTCAGCCTCGGCCGGCACCGTGCGGGCGGCGGCCCGGAATGCCCGGGCGGGTGGCCGTCGTCCCCGTTCGGCTCAGCGCACGACGTGGCCGGCCGTGCGGAGGGCGTCCTTGACGGAGGACAGCATGTGGTCCGGCCCGAAGTGGAAGATCGAGGCGGCCAGGACCGCGTCGGCGCCGGCGGCGACGGCCGGCGGGAAGTGCTCCGGTCGCCCCGCGCCGCCGGAGGCGATGAGCGGCACGTTCGTCACGGCGCGCACGTCGCGGATCATCTCCAGGTCGAAGCCGTCCCGGGTGCCGTCGGCGTCGATGGAGTTCAGCAGGATCTCCCCCACGCCGCGCTCGGATGCCTCACGGCACCAGGCGACGGCGTCCAGTCCGGTGCCGGTGCGGCCGCCGTGCGTGGTGACCTCGTAGCCGGACGGGCAGCCGGGGTCCGTGGTGCGGCGGGCGTCGAGGGAGAGCACCAGCACCTGGGAGCCGAAGCGCCGGGTGATCTCCGTGATGACCTCCGGCCGGGCGACCGCCGCCGTGTTGACGGAGGCCTTGTCCGCGCCGACGCGCAGCAGCCGGTCCACGTCCTCCGCCGTGCGGACTCCCCCGCCCACGGTGAGCGGGATGAAGACCTCCTCGGCGGTGCGCGTGACCACGTCATAGGTGGTCTCCCGGTCCGCGGTGGAGGCCGTGACGTCCAAGAACGTGAGCTCGTCCGCGCCCGCCGCGTTGTAGCGGCGGGCCAGCTCCACCGGGTCTCCGGCGTCGCGGAGGTCGGCGAAGTTCACGCCCTTGACCACGCGCCCGGCGTCCACGTCCAGGCAGGGGATGACTCGGACGGCGACGGCCATGGTGGGCTCCTGTTCGTTCGGCGGGTGTGGTGCTCGGCGGCGCGGGCGCTCAGAGGCGGATCGCGTGGATCTCCGAGACGAGGATGGCGCGGGCCCCGAGCCCGTAGAGCTCGTCCATGACCCGATGCACGTCCTCCTGGCGGACCATGGAGCGCACCGCGACCATGGACTCCTCCTGCAGCGGGGAGATGGTCGGGGACTCCAGGCCGGGGGTGACGGCGGTGGCGCGCTCGAGCAGGGACTTGTCCACGTCGTAGTCGATCATCAGCCAGCGGCGGGCCACGAGCACGCCCTGCAGGCGGCGCAGCAGCACGTCCAGGCCCTCGGGGTGCTTGCCGGTCTGGCCGATCATGATGGCCTCGGAGGAGAGGATCGGGTCCCCGAAGACCTCCATGCCGGCGGCGCGGAGGGTGTTGCCGGTCTCCACCACGTCCGCGATCGCGTCGGCCACGCCGAGCGAGACGGCGGACTCCACGGCCCCGTCCAGGTGCACGATCTCGGCGTCCAGGCCGATCTTCTCCAGGTAGGCGGCGAGCAGGCCGTCGTAGCTGGTGGCGATGCGCCGGCCGGCCAGCTGCTCCGTGGCCGTGAACGTGCCGACCGGTGCGGCCAGGCGGAAGGTGGAGGCGCCGAAGCCGAGGGCCATGATCTCCTCGGCGGTGTCCTTCACGCGGGCGTCGGCGAAGAGGTCGCGGCCGGTGAGGCCCACGTCCAGGCTGCCCTGGCCCACGTAGACGGCGATGTCACGGGGACGCAGGTAGAAGAACTCCACCTGGTTCTCCGGGTCCACGAGGACGAGCTCGCGAGAGCTGCGGCGCTGGCGGTAGCCGGCCTCGGTGAGGATCTCGGTGGCCAGTTCGGACAGGGCGCCCTTGTTCGGGACGGCGATGCGGAGCATGTCTGTGATGTCCTTCCTGGACTCAGGGGGCAGGGCCTCAGCGGTGGCGTGGCCTCAGAGGTGGCGGTAGACGTCCTCGAGGGTGAGGCCTTTGGCGATCATCATGACCTGCAGGTGGTAGAGCAGCTGGGAGATCTCCTCGGCGGCGGCCTCGTCGGACTCGTGCTCACAGGCCATCCAGACCTCGGCGGCCTCCTCCACGACCTTCTTGCCGATCTGATGGACGCCGGCGTCCAGCTCGGCCACGGTCCCGGAGCCGGCGGGGCGCTCCTGCGCCTTGCGGGTCAGTTCGTCGAAGAGGGAGTCGAAGGTCTTCACGGGGGTCAGCGTAGCGAGACCGGGCACCGCGGGTGCGGTGCCCGGTCCCAATGTGACGCCCTGGTGACGTGACAGGTCCCGCCGGTCAGCGGGCGGAACGGTCCTCGTCCGGGCCGTCCGGCAGGAGGGTCTCCACCTGCGGCTTCTCCGTGGCCTTGGCCCGCACCCAGACGAAGAACCCGACGAGCGTGAAGATGCCGTAGAACAGGTACATGAACGCGGAGGCGTAGTAGCCGGAGGACCACAGCAGCGGCACACCGACGACGTCCACCGCCACCCAGATGAGCCAGAACTCCACCCAGCCCTTCGCCATGCCGTAGGTCGCCAGCAGCGAACCGACGAAGGTCCAGGCGTCGGCCCACACCGGCTCCCAGGAGCCGAGCGCACGGAACACCGGGGTGAGCACCACGGTGCCCACCACCATGCCGAGGACCAGGAAGGTCCGTCCTCCCCAGCCCGCCCACTCGGGGGTGATCGCGGTGCCGTCCTCTCCCCCGGCGTCCTCGCGGGCCCGGCGCCAGCGCACCCAGCCGTAGACGGAGACCGCGATGAACATGATCTGCCGCCCTGCCTGGCCCAGCAGCGTGGCGTGGTCCGCCCCGCCGAACAAGGAGGACAGGAAGACGGTGAGCAGGATGACGTTCCCGACGATGCCGGCCGGCCAGGCCCACACCTTGCGGCGCATACCTCCCAGTGCGGAGGCGAGGCCGAAGACGTTGCCGACGACCTCGCGGACGAGCAGGCCGCCGCCGGCGACCGGGATGTACCAGTCGAACAGGTCCAGCAGCCACTGCATCAGAGGGTCCGCCCATCCGTCCGGGCGGCGCGCTCCGCGTGCGGGGCCGGCGCGGCCCCCGGCACGGCGCG
>NZ_JBNFOB010000239.1:0-3356 GCF_057364565.1 Micrococcus sp. LASM2_SD2
CCCGGCGCGGCCGGGCCGCGCGGCGTCGCGGTGAGCGCCGCACTCGGCACCGCAGACGCGCAGGGGGCCCGGCAGGCCCGGAGGGTCAGCCCTTCATGGAGCGCAGGTCATGGCCGGTGTAGACCTGGCGCGGACGGCCGATCTTGGTGGCCGGGTCCTCGATCATCTCGCGCCACTGGGCGATCCAGCCCGGCAGGCGGCCGAGGGCGAAGAGGACGGTGAACATCTTCTCCGGGAAACCCATGGCCTTGTAGATGACGCCGGTGTAGAAGTCCACGTTCGGGTACAGCCTGCGCTCCACGAAGTAGTCGTCAGCGAGGGCCTTCTCCTCCAGGCGCTGGGCGATCTCCAGCAGCTCGTCGTTCCCGCCCAGCTTGGCGAGGATGTCCGCGGCGGTCTTCTTGATGATCTTGGCGCGCGGGTCGTAGTTCTTGTACACGCGGTGGCCGAAGCCCATCAGCTTGACGCCGTCCTCCTTGTTCTTCACCTTCTCCATGAAGACCTCGGGCTTCATGCCCTCGGCCTGGATGGTGCGGAGCATGTTCAGGACGGCCTCGTTGGCGCCGCCGTGCAGCGGGCCGTAGAGGGCGTTGATGCCCGCGGAGACGGAGGCGAACATGTTGGCGTGGGCGGACCCGACCAGGCGCACCGTGGAGGTGGAGCAGTTCTGCTCGTGGTCCGCGTGCAGCATGAGCAGCAGGTCCAGGGCCTTGACCATGTCCGGGTCGATCTCGTACTCCTCGGCGGGGACGCCGAAGCAGAGGCGCATGAAGTTCTCGACGTAGTTGAGCTCGTTGCGCGGGTACATCATCGGCTGGCCCAGCGACTTCTTGAAGGCGTAGGAGGCCAGGACCGGGAGCTTGGCGAGCAGGCGCACGGTGGAGATGTGCACCTGGTCCTCGTCGAACGGGTCCAGGGAGTCCGGGTAGAAGGTGGACAGCGCGGACACGGCGGAGGACAGCACCGGCATCGGGTGCGCATCGCGCGGGAAGCCGGAGAAGAAGGACTTGATGTCCTCGTGCACCATGTTGTGGCGCAGGATGTTGGTCTCCCACGCCTCGGACTCCTCCGCGGTCGGCAGCTCGCCGTTGATGAGCAGGTAGGCCACGTCCATGAACGAGGAGTTCTCGGCCAGGTCCTCGATCGCGTAGCCGCGGTAGCGCAGGATGCCCTCGTCGCCGTCGATGAAGGTGATGGCGGACTTGGTGTTGGCCGTGTTCATGAAGCCCGGGTCGTAGGTGACCTTGCCGGTCTCCTTCAGCAGCGGCGCGATGCTCACGGCCTCAGTGCCCACGGTGGACTTCTCGACGGGCAGGTCCAGCGTCTTCTCGCCGACGGTGAGTCGGGCGGAGGCGTTCTCAGTCACGGGTGCACTTCCTCATCTTCTGTGGTGACGCCTGCACTGTTCTCTGTGTCTGCCGGGCGTCGGGATGACTCGTCGCACGCGTGCCGACTGTGTTCTAACCTACCAAGTCAGCCGCGGGCGATGGAATCCAACCGCCGTGCGGCCTCCTCCACGGCGTCGCACGGGGCCGTCAGCGCGACGCGCACATAGCCGTTCCCGGCCTCCCCGTAGAAGACGCCCGGACCGGCGACGATGCCGAGGTCCGCGAGCTCTCCGAGCAGCGACCAGGAGTCGTCCGCCGTGGCCGTGGCCGGGTCCGTCTCGGCCCGGCGGGTCCAGAGGTACAGGCCGGCCTCCGAGGCATCAACCGTGTACCCGGCGTTCCGGAGCGCCGGCAGGAGGACCTCCCGGCGACGGCGGTAGCGGGCCTTCTGCTCCGCGACGTGCCCGTCGTCCCCCAGGGCCACGGCCATGGCGTGCTGGACCGGTCCGGGCACGATCATCCCCGCATGCTTGCGGGTGTTCACGAGGGTGGCGATCAGCTGCGGGTCGCCCACGGCGAACGCGGCGCGGTAGCCGGCGAGGTTGGACTGCTTGGACAGCGAGTAGACGCTGATCAGCCCGGTGAGGTCGCCGCCGGAGACGGCCGGGTCCAGGAGGCAGGGCACCCGCTCCCCCGCGCCGCCGTGCTCGGCCCCGTCCCAGCGGTCCCAGCCGAGCTCGCCGTAGCACTCGTCCCCGCAGACGATCGCGCCGAGCGCACGGCCCTGGTCCACGATCCGCCTCAGGGCGGCGGTGTCCAGGACGGCACCGGTCGGGTTCGCCGGGGAGTTCGTCCAGACCAGCCTCACGCGGGAGCGGACGGACTCGGCGAGGTCCTCAAGGTCGTCCGCGGCCACGGCCTCGGCTCCGCAGAGCAGGGCGCCGATGTCATAGGTCGGGTACGCCACGGTGGGACGGACGACGACGTCTCCCTCCCCCAGCCCGAGCAGCGTGGGCAGCCAGGCGATGAACTCCTTGGATCCCACCGTGGGCAGCACCGCCTGCGGGTCCAGGCCCGCCACGCCTCGGCGACGGGCATACCAGGCGACGATCGCCTCACGCAGCTCGGAGGTCCCGTGGGTGGTCGGATAGCCGTGCGCGTCGGCGGCCTCGGCGAGCGCGTCCCGGATCAGCGGCGGGGTGGGGTCCACCGGGGTGCCGATGGACAGGTCCACCGTGCCGCCGGGGTGCTGCGCGGCGCGCTCACGGTACGGGGTGAGCGTGTCCCACGGGTAGTCCGGGAGGGTGCGCATGCGCTCAGGCGTCCTGGTTCTGCGGAGGCAGCGCGGAGATGATCGGGTGGTCCTTGGGGATCACGCCCATCTTCGCGGCGCCGCCCGGAGAGCCCAGGTCGTCGAAGAACTCGACGTTGGCCTTGTAGTACTCGGCCCACTCCTCAGGGGTGTCGTCCTCGTAGTAGATGGCCTCCACCGGGCACACCGGCTCGCAGGCGCCGCAGTCCACGCACTCGTCCGGGTGGATGTACAGGGAGCGCTCTCCCTCGTAGATGCAGTCCACGGGGCACTCCTCGATGCACGCCTTGTCCTTGACGTCCACGCACGGCAGGGCAATCACATAGGTCATGGCCGACCCTTCACCTTCTTTCAGGCACGGTCTTGTCTACTCGGCTTCCCAGCCTACTCTGCGCAAGGCCACGGCACGCGGCCTGCGGCGCTGCTCCCGCGCCGAGGCCAGCTGCACCGCCACCACCACGAGCGGCAGTCCCAACAGCCACAGCCCGGAGGCCGCCATGGCCCCGGGCATCACGGAGAACAGGTTCGTCTGCCACGGCAGTCCGAGGTCGTCGTCGCCCGGCAGCAGCTGCAGGGCCCAGGCGGCCGTGAACGCCACCGCGCCCAGCAGTCCCCCCGCCACCGTCGAGCGGGCCCGGCGGCTCCACCACAGCTGCGTGGAGCCGACGAGCACCAGGGCCAGGACGGCACCCCACGGCAGCGGCCAGGTCCCGGCC
>NZ_JBNFOB010000240.1:0-3354 GCF_057364565.1 Micrococcus sp. LASM2_SD2
CCTGCCCGCCCGCCTGGGCGTGGACCCGAGCACGGTCCGCTGGGTGCTCGCCGACGTCGGGACGGAGTACGCCGCCTGGCTGGCGGCGGGGGTGCGGGTGGATCGGTGCTGGGATGTGGCCCTCGTCCAGCGGATCCTGCGGCACGCGGCTACGGCGCCGGGCAGCGGGGTGCGTTACACGCCCGTGGCGCAGCTCGAGGTCGCCGACCCCCACGGAGCCCGAGCGCCCCCGCGCGGGTGCCCGCCGGTCAGGAGTCCTTCTTTCGACCTGCCGGACGAGGCCGGCCCCTGCTCCGGACGTCACCGTGCTGCGCAGCCGAGGCTAGGCCGCGCAGCGGGCGGCCGTCGAGGGCTCGGCCCACCCGCACCGGCTGCGGCTGCTCGCGGCGGCGGAGTCTCAGGGCGCACTCGTGGCCGCGGAGATCCGGGCGGCGGGCGTGGCCGTGGAGTCCACGCGGCAGTGGGACCTGAAGCACTGGATCGACGCCGGCGGCGCGGAACGCGAGGCGCGGGCCGCGCTGCTCGCACCGCTGCTGGAGTACAAGGCCCTGGCCCGGCTGTGGACGGCCAACGGCTGGCACTGGCTGGACCAGTGGATCGGCGACGACGGCCGGTTCCACGCCGCCTACCTGGTCGGCGGCGTGGTGACCGGGCGGTGGGCCGCCCACGGCGGTGGGGCCATGCAGATCCCGGCCGGGGTGCGCGACGCCGTCCGCGCAGACCCCGGGTGGACGCTGACCGTCGCCGACGCCTCCCAGGTGGAGCCGCGCATCCTCGCCGCGATGGCCGCCGACGAGGCGCTGGCCCGTGCCGGGACCACGCCCGACCTGTACCGGGAGGTGGCGGAGCAGGGCCGGGCGGCCGGCACCGCGCTGGCCGACCGCGGGCGCGCGAAGATCGCCCTGTTAGGTGCGATGTACGGCTCGACGACGGGAGACTCCGCGGCGCTCATGCCGCACCTACGCCGGCTCTACCCCCGAGCGATCGGCCTGCTCGAGCGGGCAACCTCCGTCGGCGAGGGCGGCGGCCAGGTGTCCACGTGGCTGGGCCGCTGGTCCCCCCACCGGGGCGGACGTGGCAGGAGTCCGTGTCCGACGTCGGCACCCAGGCCGCCGAGTCCGCGGCCCGGCGACGGCGGCGCTCCCAGGGCCGCTTCACACGGAACTTCGTGGTGCAGGGAACCGCGGCCGAGTGGGCGCTGTGCTGGATGGGCGAAATCCGCCGTCGACTGCGCTCGGCCGGCATGCGCACGGAACTCGTGTTCTTCGTCCACGACGAGGTCTCCTGCACGGCCCGGCCACGGAGGCCGAGGCCGTGCGGACGGTCGTGGCAGAGTCCGCGAGCGCCGCCGGCCGCCTGCTGTTCGGTCCCGCCCCCGTGGACTTCCCGCTCACCGTCTCCAGCGTGGGGTCGTACGCGGACGCGAAGTGAGGGGCTCGCCGGGGGTCAGCAGGCCTTGAAGGAGAGGCCCGTCAAGAAGATCTGCTGCATGGTCTCCCCCTTGGTCGAGGAGAAGTCGACGGTGAACGACGACACCGGGCCGGCCATCGTGACAGTGGCCCGGTTGGCCGAGACATCGGAGTCCACTGCTCCGGTCGTTGTTGCCTTGAGCGGCCTCGACGCCGACGCCTCACCCGTCACGGCGGTTCCCAAAGACACGCTCGTCGGCGAAGGCGACACCCAGACGCTGTCTTGGTAGCCGGAATTAACCGAGTCGATGTCGGCAATACTGAACGTCAGGTCCGTCACGGGCTTGCTGAAGGTGATCGTCAGTTTCTGACCACCCGCGCCCTCTTGCTGAAGCTGAAGGCCATCGGCCCTCAGATCCCCTAAGCCATTGTATCCAAGGTTGATGGCCCCCGCTGCCGTCAGGTTGTTGCCCGGAAGGCGCTTGCCGCCGTAGGCGCTCGTGCCCACGAACAGGTCGACAGAAGCACCACCCGGGGCAGTATAAGTGTACTGGTCGGGAATCGTGTACGAATTAGCCTGGGTGAACTTGCCCGTGTACGTCAGCGGGTTCCCACAGCTGATAGCCAAGGCGGGAGCGGCGACAGCAGCAGCGACCACCGGAGCAGACCAGCTAACGCCCTTAACGACGGAACGGCGAGTGATTATGGGCATCGAGGCCCCTTTCGAGAGAGTCAGACGGCGGCTTGGCTGAGAGACTCAACAGCTCTTTTATATACTATACACACGTGCCTCGCAGGGGTCAGCCCGCCGGTGCAAGACGGGGAGCGCCGCTCCACGCGGAAGACCGCCACTCGGTTCGTCTCCGTCATCACCGACGACGTCAGGTACAACTGACCCACACCCGGGGCCTGCGACGCGGTGTCGTGGCCGTCCACCGGCAACCCGGCAGTCGGATGCCGCGCACCTTCGTGCCGGACTTGATCCCCGCGCCACCCTTGACTTTGAGGTCCTTGGCGATGGTGACGTCGTCGCCGTCGGCCAGCGGATTGCCGACCGCGTCCTTCACGACGACGGCGCGCGGTTCGGCGCCTCAGCCTCGGTCTCGGCGGGGTTCCATTCGTGGGCGCACATGGGACAGACCAGCACGGCGCCGTCCTCGTAGGTGTAGTCCTCGGCGCAGGCGGGACAGGGCGGCAGGGCGTCGGTGGCGGTCATGGCCGCCGTGCGCCGCACCGGGCAGAGGACCCTGGGACCTGGCACGATCGGGGACGAGGGCCGATCCTGGAGAGCGCCCGAGACACCCCCGAGAAGGAGACCGTATGCCCGTCGCCCCACGTCCGTCCGACGGCGAGGCGTCCTCGGTCTTCACCCCGCATCAGCAGCGCATCCTCGCGGTGCTCCTCATCCCGATCTTCATGTCCCTGCTGGCCGTGTCCAGCATCAACGTGGCCCTGCCCGCCCTGCAGCGGGGCCTGGACGCCAGCGACACGGAGCTGCAGTGGGCCATCTCCGGCTACACCCTCGTGTTCGGCATGGTGCTCGTGCCGGCGGGCCGGGCGGGTGACCTCTTCGGACGCCGCCGGCTGTTCATGGTGGGCCTCGGCGTGTTCGCGCTCGGTGCGCTCCTGTCCGGCCTGGCGCCCACGGGCGTCCTGCTCGTGCTCGCGCGCCTGGTCATGGGCGTGGGCGCGGGCCTGCTCAACCCGCAGGTCACCGGCTTCATCCAGAGCGAGTTCTCCGGTGCCTCCCGCGCCCGGGCGTTCGGGGCGCTTGGCGCCGTCGTCGGGGTGTCCGTGGCGGTGGGGCCGCTGCTCAGCGGCGGGCTCATCGCGTGGCTCGGCGGCGACCTCGGCTGGCGCGCGACCTTCCTGGTGAACGTGCCGATCGCCCTCGGCGCCCTGGTCGTGGCCCGCCACTGGCTGCCGCGCACGCCCCCGTGCGGGC
>NZ_JBNFOB010000241.1:0-3343 GCF_057364565.1 Micrococcus sp. LASM2_SD2
GCCCACGGCGAGCCCACCGAGGCGCCCGAGCGCGTCGGCCTGCGCGACCTGACCCCGCGCGAGGACCTCGCCGCGGCCGGAGAGCGCGAGGGCAACCCGGCGATGCCGGTGATCGCCCTGATCGGCACCACGCTGTTCATGGCCGGCTACTACCACCTGCTCGTCCTGAACCAGATGACGCAGCTGGCGGACGGCCTGGCCATGCCGGACAACCGGTTCTTCGGCTACTCGGCCGCGGACGTGGCGGCGCTGGCCGCCGTGATGGACGAGGCCGCCCTCGGGCAGCTGAACTGGGTGCACAAGACTGCCGGCGTGATCTTCCCGATCGCCGTGGCACTGACGCTGATCGCCGTGTCCGCCTGGCGGCTGCGTCCGGCCGGCGCCAAGTGGGCCATGGTGGGCCTGGGCGTGCTGTTCGTGGTGGTGGACGTCTGGGAGAACATCGCGATCGAGGCGGCCCTGCACGCCGCCGGCGACGGCGTCGGACTCGCTTCCGGCCTCACCGTGACGCGCTGGGTGCTGCTCGCGCTGATCACGCTGATCGTGGTGGTCCTGCTGGTGTTCGGCGGCAAGGGCCGCACTCGCCGCTAGACTGGTCCGTCGGTGCCCCGTTCCGCGGGCGCCGGATGCCCCAGTAGCTCAGCTGGATAGAGCGGCCCTCTCCTAAAGGGCAGGTCGCAGGTTCGAATCCTGTCTGGGGCACCTATGACGAGGCGGGTGGCCGCGCGTCCGGGAGTGATCCCCGACGACGGCCGCCCGCCTTTCGCCTATGCGGTCACCGCACGTGGCGGGCCGGGTCAGTCCTCCGCGCCCGGAGCGAACTGGGTCCGGTAGAGCTCGGCGTACCGGCCGGAGGTGGCCAGCAGTTCGGCATGGGTGCCGCGCTCCACGATGCGTCCGTCCTCCACCACGAGGATCTGGTCCGCGTCCCGCACGGTGGACAGCCGGTGGGCGATCACCATGGCGGTCCGCCCGGCCAGGGCCTCGGCGAGGGCGTCCTGGATGGCCCTCTCGTTGGTGGAGTCCAGGGCCGCGGTGGCCTCGTCCAGGACCACCACGCGCGGGGAGGCCAGCAGCAGGCGGGCGATGGTCATGCGCTGCCGCTCGCCGCCGGAAAGGCGGTAGCCGCGCTCGCCCACCACAGTGTCCAGGCCGTCCGGGAGGGCCTCCACCACAGGGCGCAGGCGCGCACGGTCCACGGCGTCCCAGACCTCGGCGTCGGTGGCGTCAGGGCGGGCCAGGGTGAGGTTGGCGCGCACCGTGTCATGGAACAGGTGCCCGTCCTGGGTCACCATGCCCACGGCCTTCTGCAGGTCCGGGAAGGACAGGTCCCGCACGTCCACTCCGCCCACCGTCACCGCGCCGGAGGAGACGTCGTAGAGGCGGGTGACGAGCGAGGCGATCGTGGACTTGCCCGCGCCCGAGGAGCCGACGAGGGCGACCGTGGAGCCGGCGGGCACGTCCACGTCCAGGCCGTGGAGGACCTCCTGCCCGCCGCGGGTGTCCAGCACCGCGACCTCCTCCAGGGAGGCCAGCGAGACGTCCTGCGCGGACGGGTAGGCGAAGCGCACGCCGTCCAGGCGCAGTCCCAGCGACCCCTCCGGCAGCGGAGTGGTCACGTGCTTCTGACGGATCAGCGGCTGCAGGTCCAGGACCTCGAACACGCGCTCGAAGGAGACCAGGGCGGTCATGATCTCCACGCGGGCCGAGGCCAGGGAGGTCAGCGGGGCGTAGAGGCGGGTCAGCAGCAGGGCCATGGTGACCACGTCGCCGGCGTCGAGCGTCCCGGCGATCGCCTGCAGGCCGCCCACGCCGTAGACCACGGCCAGGGCCAGGGCGGAGACGAGGGTAAGCAGCGTGGTGAACACGGACTGCCGCACGGAGATGGTGACGCCCGTGTCCCGGACGCGGCCGGCGCGACGGCCGAACTCCTCGGCCTCGGCGGCCGGGTCTCCCCAGAGCTTGATGAGGGTGGCGCCCGGGGCGGAGAACCGCTCGGTCATCTGGTCTCCCATGGCGGCGTTGTGGCCGGCACGCTCACGGGTGAGGTCGGCCAGCTTCGCCCCCACGCGGCGGGCCGGGACCATAAACACCGGCAGCAGGATCAGGGCCAGGACGGTGATCTGCCAGGACGTGGAGAACATCACCGCGAGGGTGAGGGCCAGGGACACCACGTTGGCCACCACGCCGGAGAGCGTCCGGGAGATCGCGGACTGGGCGCCGATCACGTCGTTGTTCAGGCGGGAGACCAGCGCACCGGTGCGGGTGCGCTGGAAGAATGCGACCGGCATCCGCTGGACGTGCTCGAACACCCGGGTTCGCAGGTCGAAGATGACCTGCTCCCCCAGCCCGGAGGACAGCCACCGGGTGAGGATGGACAGGGCGGCATCGGCCAAGGCGACACCGGCGATCAGCAGCGACAGCCGCACCACGAGGTCGGCGTTACCGTCACCGGTGATGGCGTTGACCACGTCTCCGGCGAGCACCGGTGAGGCCACGCCCAGGACGGCCGAGACCACGGACAGGAGCAGGAAGAACACGAGCTTGCCCTTGTACTGCTCAGCGAATCCGAGGGTCCTCCTGACCGTGCCCGGCTTGAGGCTGGCCTGCTGGGGAGGCCCGCCATGGGACATCCGCATCATCGACATCCGCGCGGCACGCTCCATGCTCATCCGAGCACCGGTCCTCTCCTCGGTCTGTGTCCCCTGGCCGTTGCGGCCGTCGCCGCGAGCCGTTCCATCGTAGGGACGACGAAGGCGCGCATTCCGCGGGAATGCGCGCCTTCGTGGTGTTTTCAGCTGTGGGCATGCGCCCGTTCCGCCGTGGGCGGAGCGGGACAGGACCCTCCCGGACGGGAGCGCGGCGACCGGCGTCCGTTCGGCGCGCCGTGGCCCCTCAGGCTCCGATCACGGGCCGACGTAGGTGTAGTAGCCCGAGACCGGCATCCAGGACACCGGGTGCAGCAGGGTGCCGCGGGACGGGTTCAGCGCGGAGATCATCATGCCGTTGCCGACGTAGATGCCCACGTGGCCACCGCCGCGCTGGAACACGAGGTCGCCCGGCTGCGGGTTCGAGGTCGGCACGGTGTTGGCCGACGCACGGATGGCGGCGGTCTGGGACGGGATGCTCATGCCGGCCTGGGCGTAGGCCCACGACGCGAAGCCGGAGCAGTCCCAGCCGCCGGGGACCTTGCCGCCGTAGACGTAGCGACCGCCGATGCCCGAGTAGGCGGCCTGCACGGCGCCCGCCAGGTTCTTGGAACCGGTGGACGGCTTCGGGTCGGCGCCGGCTCCGGGGGGTCGGGAGCCGGGGGCGGGTGCGGGGGGTCGGGGGGCCGGGGGTG
>NZ_JBNFOB010000242.1:0-3309 GCF_057364565.1 Micrococcus sp. LASM2_SD2
CCCCGCCTGCCGGCCACCGGCCGCGGGTGCCCGCCGCGCCCCCTGCCCACCGTGGAGGAGGTGTCCGCCGGCGGCATCGTGATCCGCGAGCACCGCGACGGGCTCGAGGTGGCGATCATCGCCCGCTACAACCGCGGCGGCCGCCTTGAGTGGTGCCTGCCCAAGGGCCACCCGGAGGGCCGGGAGGACCACCGCGAGGCCGCGACCCGCGAGGTCGAGGAGGAGACCGGCATCGCCGGGGAGATCCTCGAGCCGCTCGGCTCCATCGACTACTGGTTCACCGTCTCCCGCCACCGTGTGCACAAGACCGTCCACCACTACCTGCTGCGCGCCACGGGCGGCGAGCTGACCACGGAGAACGACCCGGACCAGGAGGCGGTGGACGTCGCCTGGGTCCGTCTGGAGGAGGTCGGCCGCCGGCTGTCCTTCGCCAACGAGCGTCGGATCGTGGACCTCGCCCGTAGGATCGTCCACCAGCACTTCCCCGCAGACGGCTGACGCCGCCTCCTGACCCCTCTCTCCGGAAGCGAGTCATGAGCACCCCCTCCTCCTCCGCCGCAGACCGGCATCCGAAGAACGACGACGGCACCACGGCGCCCGTGGTCACCTCGCCCACCGACGTGGTCGGGGATCCCGCGCCCGCCACGGGTCCGCTGCCCGTGACGAATGGGGCCGGGGGCACCCGGGGGAAGGACGGTGCCGCTGGGAAGGACGGGGCCGCGGCCGGATCCGCGGAGCGGGACCACGTCCCCGCCGGCGAGAGGAACATGGCGCGGTCCTCCGCGATCATGGCGGCCGGCACCCTGATCTCTCGCGTCCTGGGCTTCGTCCGTGCCGCCCTGCTCACCGTGGCGATCGGCTCGACCGCCCTGGTGGCGGACGTGTTCGAGTCCGCGAACACCATCCCGAACGTGATCTACATGCTGCTGGCCGGCGGCGTGTTCAACGTGGTGCTGGTGCCGCAGCTGATCAAGCACGCGAAGGACGCGGACCGCGGCGCGGACTACACCTCCCGGCTGATGACGCTGGTGGTGCTGGTGATGGCGGGCTTCACCGCGCTCATCACCATGGCCGCGACCCCGATCATGTGGGGTCTGACGAGCAACTGGACCCCCGGGATGCTCGCCCTGGGCACCGTCTTCGCGCTGTGGACGCTGCCGCAGGTGTTCTTCTACGGCGTGTACGCGGTGGCCGGGCAGGTGCTGAACGCGAACGGCCGCTTCGGCGCCTACATGTGGGCGCCCGTGCTGAACAACGTGGTGGCGATCGCCGCGATCGTCCTGTACCTGGTGATGTTCGGCCGCTACGCCGGCGGGGACCAGCTGGCGGAGTGGACCACCACGCAGACGGTCATCCTGGCCGGGGGCCACACCCTGGGCATCGTCACCCAGGCGCTGATCCTCTTCCTGCCGCTGAGGCGGCTCGGCCTCGGCCTGCGCCCGAAGTTCGGGTGGAAGGGCATCGGCCTGCGCCAGACCGGCGCCCTGGCCGGATTCACGCTGTTCACCATGCTGATCGGCAACACGGTCAACCTGCTGTGCGCCCGCATCATCACCGGAGCCACCGCCGCCCGCGCGGACGCGGCCTCCCGCGCGCCGGGCACCGAGGGCTGGTCCGAGGCCATGGCCCAGGCCGCCATCCCCGGCCTGAACGCCTACAACATGGCCATGCTGATCGCGATCCTGCCGCACTCGGTGTTCGTGGTGTCCATGGCCACCGTGCTGTTCAACCGGCTGGCCCGATCGGTGGGAGCCCAGGACATGGCGGCGGTGCGCGCCACCACCGGCCAGGGCCTGCGGGCCTTCTCCGTCCCCCTGGTGTTCTCCACGGTGGCGATGATCGTGCTGGCCGGACCGCTCGGACGCATCTTCGGCTCGGCCGCGGAGACGGCGCTGCCGGCCGGCATCGCGATCGGTCAGGTGCTGCTGATCCTGGCAGTGGGGCTGCCGTTCCGCTCGGCGGGCTTCTACCTGATGCGCGCCTTCTACGCGGCGGAGGATGCGAAGACCCCGATGGTCATCCAGGTGACCTCCGCGCTCGGCATGCTGGTGCTGGCCTACGCCGGTGCGTTCTACCTGCCCGACTGGTCCCTGGCGTACTGGATCGCCGCCGTGGGCACCCTGTCCCACGTGTACACGTTCCTGGCCTCGCACGTGCTGGTGGTCCGCCGGTTCGGCGACTACGACTTCGCCGGCGTCGTCCAGGCCCATGCGAAGACCGGCCTGGCCGCTGGCGTGTCCGGGATCGTGGGCGGCGTGGCCGTGTGGCTGCTCGGCGGCTACTCCGGCGGGTTCGCCTGGGACTCCATCCTCAACGCGATCGTCACCTGTGCGGTGGCCGGCACGGTCATGGGCATCGTGTACGTGATCGGGCTGCGGACGCTGAAGATGCAGGAGCTGGAGATGGCGGCACGGCCGCTGGCCGCCCGCATTCCGGCGCTCGGCCGCGTGCTCGGCATCCGCTGACCCCGGCCTCACTCCTCCCTGGTGTTCGCGGTCACTGGCTCTAGGATGGGGAGAAATGCGCACATGGCCGTCCCCCGCAGGGGTGCGCAGCGCAGCCGTCTTGTGAGAGGAATCCCGTGCCCCAGTCGATCGAAGTCGGATCCGTGCTCGGTGGTCGCTACCGCATCACCGATCATGTGGTGACCTCCGCCGACCAGGATCTGGTGTTCACGGGCCTGGACCAGGTCCTGAACCGCCGCGTGACGGTGCTGGTCGCCTCCCTGGAGAACGCGACGCAGGTCGCCTCCTCCGCCCGCGAGCTGGCCACGGGTGAGCGTCAGGACGACATCCAGGTGCTGGACCTCGGCCTGTCCGAGGGCCACACCTACCTGATCGCCGGCGGAAACCCGGACCCGGACGTGCTGCTGGGCCTGGCCTACCCTCAGGAGACCTACGTCGAGCCGTTCCAGACGGACACCCTCGGCTCCGAGATCTTCGGCACCTCCCGTGACGCCGAGGCCCACGAGTACGACGACGACGAGGCCTACTACACCGAGCTCGACGAGCGGGTCCGCGCCGACCAGGAGCAGCACTCCCGCCGCCCCGGCTTCCTGAACCGGCTCTCGGACCGTCTGTCCGAGCGCATGAACTCCTCCTCGGACGGCTCCGCCGCCCGCGAGGCCGCCGGAGCCTCCGCCCTGGCCGCGGCCGGATCCGCCGCCAAGGCCCAGGAGGAGGAGAAGCGCAAGGCCGAGGAGAAGCGCCGCCGCGCCGAAGAGGCCGAGCGCGCCCGCCGCGAGGAGGAGCGCCGCCGCGCCGAAGAGGCGGAGCGCGCCCGGCAGGAGGAGGAGCGCCGTGCTCAGGA
>NZ_JBNFOB010000243.1:0-3306 GCF_057364565.1 Micrococcus sp. LASM2_SD2
GCGGCGGCCACGGCCGGTCGGCGAGCCGGCGCGCCAGGGTGGTGCGGGGCGTCGGCCACCATCTCCGCGTGGTCGAAGGCCATGGCGGGCAGGCGGTCCGCGGCGAACCAGCGCACGTTCCACCCCTCGCGGTCGGTGCCGCGCGTCAGGGCCCAATGGGCGAGCGTGAGCACCCGCCCGGTGGGGGAGCGGTCCACGGCGTCGAACACCGCCAGCTGCTCCAGGTGCGTGGGGGAGACGCCGACCGTCTCGGCGGCCACGGCCTCGGCGGTGTCCGCCACCTCCGCGTCCGCTTCGAGCCACCGCCCGGGCACGGCCCAGCGGTCCAGGTGCGGGGCGCGGGTGCGGGGCACGAGGGCGACGTAGAGGGCGGTGCGGCCGGCACGGTCCGCGCGCAGGCTGAACACGGCTGTGGATACGGCGGCGTGGATCGGCACTGGGCCGGCAGGAGCCGAGGCGGCGGTCATGGGCGTCCGCACCTCCTTCGTGGGTCCTTGGCGGGTCGCATGGAGAAGGTCAGTATGACCAGAAGAATCCAAGGCGATGTCTGTCAGCATGACGATAACCCATCATGGAGACCCGCCTGCCGCTACCCTGTTCCGGTGACCTCCGCAGACACCTCACGCACCGCAGACCCCGACGACGCCCCGCTCGCCTCCACCGTGATCGGCGAGGGGCCCCGCCGCGTCGCCTTCGTGCACGGCCTGATGGGCCGCGGCCGGAACTTCACCGGCATCGCCAACGCCCTGTCCGACCGCTTCACGGTCGAGATGATCGACATGCCTGACCACGGCCAGTCCCCGTGGACCGACGGCGTGGACTACCGCCGGATCGCGGACCGGATCGCCGACCACCTCCGCGCCGGTCTCGCCGCAGACGGGCCCGTGCACCTCGTGGGCCACTCCATGGGCGGCAAGGCCGTGATGGCCCTGGCCCTGCGCCACCCGGAGCTCGTGGACCGCCTCGTGGTGGTGGACATCTCCCCGCGCACGGCCGTGGCCGCCACGGACGAGTTCGTGCACCTGCTCGGGACCATGCAGGAGATGGACCTCGCCTCCTACCGGACCCGCTCGGACGCGGACGCCGCCATGGCCCAGAAGGTGCCGGACGAGCGTGTGCGCGGCTTCCTGCTGCAGAACCTGCGCCGGGACCACGGGCACTTCACCTGGCAGCCGAACGTCGACCTCCTCAAGCGGGACCTGCAGGTCATCGGCTCCTTCCCGGACCCGATGGTCGAGGACGACGCGGACCGCACCTTCGACCGCCCGGTCCTGTGGCTGGGCGGCGCCGACTCGGACTACATCCTCGACTCGGACGTGCCCCGCATGAAGGAGCTCTTCCCACGGGCCGTCCGCGTGATGATCCGCGACGCCGGCCACTGGGTCCACGCGGACCGTCCCGAGGCGTTCGTGGACGCGGTCGGCCACTTCCTCTCCCAGGACTGACACACCCCCGTCGCCCAGACCGGGGCGGGGGACGACGACGGCGCCCCCACCTCGAGGAGGTGGGGGCGCCGCCGTCGGGGCCGTACGGAGGCGGCGGGGAGGATCAGTGGGCGGCGTGGGCCTTCTGGTCCTTCTTGCCGAACATCCTGCCGGCCACGGTCACGATGCCGACGACCAGGCTGCCCCAGAGGAAGCCGACGATGGCCGAGCCGAGGGTGTCGGCGAGCCAGCCGACCACGGCACCGGCGGCGTGCACGATCGGCTCGGTGATGGAGTGCAGCAGGCCGTAGGGGGCGTGCCAGCCCAGGGCGTCCAGCTCGACGAGCACGATGTGGCCGCCGACCCAGAGCATCGCCACGGTGCCGATCAGGGTGATGACCTTGAGCACGTGCGGCATGGCCTTCACCAGGCCGGCACCGAAGCGGCGGCCGCCGTCCGTGCGGCCGTTGCGGAGCATGTGCAGACCGATGTCGTCCATCTTCACGATCAGCGCGACGGTCCCGTAGACGCCCACGGTGATGGCGATGGCGACGATGAAGAGGATGATCGCCTTCAGCCAGAAGCCCTGGTCCGCGACCTCGTTCATGGAGATGACCATGATCTCGCAGGACAGGATGAAGTCCGTGGTGATGGCGCCCTTGACCACCTTGTCCTCGGCGTCGGCGCCCTGCTCCACGGCGGGCTCGTCCTCGTGCTCCTCGTGGTGGCCCGTGATCTTGTGCCAGACCTTGTGGGCGCCCTCGTAGGCGAGGTAGGTGCCTCCGGCCAGCAGCAGCCAGGGCAGGATCCACGGAGCCAGCCAGGACAGCAGGAGCAGTGCCGGGAGGATGATGAGGATCTTGTTGCGCAGCGAGCCCTTGGTGATCCTCCAGATCATGGGCAGCTCGCGCTTGGGGTCCACGCCGGTGACATACTGCGGGGTCACGGCGGCGTCGTCGATGACCACGCCGGCGGCCTTGGCGCTCGCGCGTCCGACGCCGGCGGCCACGTCGTCCGTGCTGGCGGCCGCGAGGCGGGCGAGCCCGGCGGCTTCGCGGACTGGCTGCGCGAGCACACGGACGGCCACGGCGCGGACGTGATCCTGGACGTGGTCGGCGCCCCCTACCTCGCCCCGAACGTGGACGCGCTGGCCCCGGACGGACGCATCGTGGTGATCGCCGTGCAGGGCGGCCTCAAGGCCGAGTCCTTCAACCTCATGAAGCTCGTGGCCAAGCGCGGCTGGCTCACCGGCTCCACCCTCCGCGCCCGCACCCGCGCCGAGAAGGCCCACGTGGTGGCCGGCACCGCGAAGGCGGCCCTGCCGCTGGTGGCGCACGGCCGCGTGGAGCTCTCCGTGGACGCCACCTTCCCGCTGGAGGACGTGGTGGCCGCCCACGAGCACTTCGAGGGGCAGGACCGTGCCGGGCGCGTGGTGCTGGTGGTGGACGAGGCGCTTGCCGGCGTACCGGCCGCGGGGGAGTCCGCATGAGGCGCGGACCCTTCGCCCGCATGCGCCAGGCCCGCGCGGACGAGCGCGAGCTCGGCACGGGGCTGTGGCGCCGGGACCACGACCGCTTCGTCCGTGCCCTCGACCGCTGCTGGCAGGTGCTGCAGGAGGCCGAGGTCCGCTCCGAGCTGGGCGCGGACGAGCTGAACGGGGTGGTGCACGCGGCCAACGTGCTCTCGGAGGCGCTTCCGGAGGTCCGGGATCTCTGCGTCCGGATGCAGCGCGCGTACCCGGCCACGGAGGACCACCGTATCCCGTCGGCCGCCGCCGAGACGCACCGCGAGCTCTCCCGCGCCGCCCACGAGCTGGCGGCCACCGCGCAGGCGGTGGCCATGTTCCGGCTGCGGCAGAGCGGCTCGGACGCCGTGGGCCGGC
>NZ_JBNFOB010000244.1:0-3291 GCF_057364565.1 Micrococcus sp. LASM2_SD2
TGCCTCTGCCGCTGCCCCTCCGCGCGTTCCGCCCTGTCCGACTCGCGGGCGGCCCTCTCGGAGGCGTCCGCCTGCTTGTCCGCCTCTGCTGCCGCCTCTGCCGCGGCGCGGTCGCGGTCTGCCTGCGCGTCCGCGGAGCCACCGACCTCGTCGACCGGCCATGAGGTGGGGGCATCGGTGCTCCAGGTCGACTCCGTGGGGGATGCCGATGCCGCCGTCTGCGTCGGGGCGTCGGCCGCACAGCCGGTGAGCAGGAGCGAGAGACCGAGGCCGAGCGCCGCGGTCAGGCGCAGGGAGCGGGAACGGGAAACGGGCACGACGGTGTGTCCTTCTGCGAAAGAGGGCTGGGCCCTCGCCTGGGGGGGCACCCTGCCCTGTCAGGCACTGAAGACCCGGCGGACAGGTGACTCTCAGTATACCGTGTGCGACCATCGCCCCTGGCCAGAAGCGGGATCCTGTGAGGAATCGAACACCCGGAGGTGTCGTCCGCCGCTTCCCGGCCGCAGCCTGCGGCCGTCTCGACCGCGGCCAGGTCAGCGGTGTCAGCGGGTGGTGAGGGTGCCGTCTCCGTCCAGGGCATCCGCGATGAGGTCGCGGGCCTCACCCGTCGGCGACTTCGCCGAGAGCCAGCGGGCGCCGACCCAGGCCAGCATCACGACCACCGCGCAGCCGAACGCCGTGACCGCCACGGTGCCGGACTGCAGCCCGTAGCCGTCCGAGCGGCCCATGCCGACCCAGAAGAGGCCCCAGGCCACTGTGAGCGCCACGCAGAGACGTCCGCCGTCATAGGCAGAGAGCAGCGCGCTGAGCACGGTGATGGCCACGACGGCGACCACTGCCCAGGTGGCCGGCATCAGCGGCCCGCCGCTCCAGCCGTCGGAGCCGAGCCCGGCGAAGACGTTGACGAACACGCGGAACAGCATCCACCCCAGGTACAGTCCCTGGACGCAGTCCACGGCGAGGCGCTCGCCCCACGACGGCGCGGGCCCCTGCTCCATCAGCACGAGGATGCGCAGCAGCACCCCGAGCTGCACGAGGCTCACCACCACGCCGCCCCAGAGGACGCCGAACTCGATGAACCCGAGCCACACGATGTTCAGCGCGATCGCGGTCAGGATCCAAGGACGGAGCCGATCGTGGCGGGCGCTCGGGGTGGGGGTCATCAGCTGCCACACGGCGTATCCCACGAAGCCGGCGTAGATGAGGACCCACACGTATCCGGCGACCTCCTTCGGAGACAGCCAGGTGGCGTCCTCTCCGAGCCATCCCCCCACTGCCTCGGGCACACGGACGCCGCCGAAGAGCCCCATGCCCACCATCATCATGCTCAGCGCGGCCACCACCACGACGGCGGTGGCGACGCGTCCCACGGTGGTGTCGAGTGCGCTGCCCGCCCGCGGACGGTCGATGTGCGTGGTCATGGATGCTCCCTGCTCAGACGGATCCCCGGGACGAGGCGCCCCGGTTCCTTCGCTGGCCCCATCCTAGGGTCCCCGGCAGACACGCCCAGCCCTGCGCAGACTGTGAGTTCGCCTCCCCCGGGCCCGCCCCGCCTACCCTGGGCGACATGCGCACAGTCCCCCCGGTCGGCCTCCTGCTCGACGTGGACGGCCCCGTCGCCTCCACGCAGACCCGCTCCGTCCCGCCGCGGATCGTGGACTCGCTGGTCCGCCTCCTCGCGGCGGGCACGCCCGTCTGCTTCAACACCGGGAGGTCCGCCGACTTCCTCCTGCACAGCGTGCTGGCGCCGATGCGCGCGGCCGGGCTGCCCGCCGACGCGCCGGCCTTCGCCGTCTGCGAGAAGGGGGCCGTGTGGTTCCCGTTCGCGGAGGTCCCCGCCGGGGACCTCCCTCGGCTGCGGCACGACGACGGCCGGCCGGCCTGGGTGCGCACCTCGCCCGGGATGGCCGTCCCGGAGAGGCTCCGGGCCGTCGTCGGGACGGCGAACGACGAGCTGGCGGGCGGACTGCAGTTCGTGGACCGCACGAAGCTGGCAATGATCTCCCTGGAGAAGGAGATCGAGGCGGACACCGCCGAGTACGAGCGCGCCCGGGAGGCCGTGGCCGACCGCACCCGGGAGCTGCTGACGACCGAGGGGCTGGCGTCGGACTACGAGGTGGAGACGACCGTGATCTCCGTGGACGTGCAGCACGTGGACTCCGGCAAGGCCCTGGGCGCCGACCGCTGCCTGGAGATGATGGCCGAGCGGCGAGTGCAGCTGCCGGCGCGCTGGTTCACGGCGGGCGACTCTCGGTCCGACTACGCGATGGCTGACCGGCTGCACGAGCGGGGCGCACGTGTGGACCACGTGGACGTCCGCCCGGAGGACGGCGTGCCGGACACCGGGTATCCGGTGGTCACGGCGGAGGCGCTCGCGGCCCTCGGACACGGCCGGCCGGAGGACGTGCACGAGGCCGTGGGCGCCTCCCTGCTGGCCTGGGTGGAGCAGGATCTTCTGGCGCGTTGACCCGGCGCGGACGGCGTGGGCGTGATGTCATGGTGTGAAGTGTTCGCGGCCACATCTTCACATGACGGCCCATACCGTATATCCGATGCCGCCCCAGGAGAGCAGCACCCATGGCCAACTACCTCACCGTCGTCCTCCCACGCCGTCAGGAGCAGCGCCTCCTGCAGTGGCTCGCCCCCACCGGGTTCCCGGACGGGGAGCATCTCTGCGTCCCCCTCCGCGGCACGCGGCTGCGCCTGCACCACATCGGGCGCAACGCCGCCGCAGACCTGCTGGATCTGCCCGGGAAGCACTCCTTCGGGCTGTTCCGCGGGGTCGGGGACGACGAGTTCGCACACCGGCTGGTGTACGGGGCCCGCGGGGCACAGGAGTTCCTGGACGAGCACGACGGACCAGGGCTCCCGGACGCCGGCGCATGGGCCACCACCAACGCGAAGTCCTGGACGGGCAACTACGCCAGCCACTGGGTGGACGGGAGGACCCTCCACTCCAGCGGTGACTTCTTCCGGTTCCTGCCGCTGCTGTACACCTCGGGCGGGGGCATGGTCGCCTTCTCCGACTCCTGGCACGTCCTCGTCCGCCTCCGCCGGGCGATGGGCCTGCCCGTCACCGTGGACCGGCAGGAGGCCGTCGGCATGGCGACCGACCGTAGCGCGGCGCTCAACCCGTCAGGCGAGGAGACCCTCTGCCACGAGGTCCGCATGGCACTGCCCGGCACCCGGCTCACGACCCGGCTGCGGCGCACGCGCTGCGCCGGCCCCGGTGCCCGTGCGCACCCCGTTCGCCGAGCAGCTCCACGTGGGGGAGGACCAGGACTGGGCGGG
>NZ_JBNFOB010000245.1:0-3276 GCF_057364565.1 Micrococcus sp. LASM2_SD2
GGGCGACCTCGCCCGGAGCCTGCGCCGGGGATGACCCGGCCGGCCCGGAGGTCCCGTCCACGCCCGGGACCGTCCGCGTTCGGCGCACACCCGGCCGCCCGGACGTAGACTGTCACGCAGACCACGTTCCGGCGCAGGCCGTCGCCTCGGGCACACGCGTGCCCGCGCGGCCCCGCCGGTCCGCGCCCGACCGTGCAAGGAGCTGAAGAAGCCAGTGCCCTCGATCATCGACCGCATCCTCAAGATCTCGGACAACCGGGCCGTCAAGCGGCTGCGGGGCATCACGGACGCCGTCAACGTGATCGAGGACGAGTTCCGCGCCATGACCGACGCGGAGCTGCGTGAGGAGACCGACCGCTTCAAGGAGCGCCTCGCCGACGGGGAGTCCCTGGACCAGCTCCTGCCCGAGGCCTTCGCCGCGGTCCGCGAGGCCGCCGGCCGCACCCTCGGCCAGCGCCACTACGACGTGCAGCTCATGGGCGGCATCGCGCTGCATCAGGGCAACATCGCCGAGATGAAGACCGGTGAGGGCAAGACCCTCGTCGCCACCGCCCCGGCCTACCTCAACGCCCTCAACGGCAAGGGCGTGCACATCGTCACCGTCAACGACTTCCTGGCCTCCTACCAGGCCGACCTGATGGGCCGCGTGTTCCGGTTCCTCGGCATGGAGACCGGCTGCATCGTGTCCGGGCAGGACCCGGCCACCCGCCGCCGGCAGTACCAGGCGGACATCACCTACGGCACGAACAACGAGTTCGGCTTCGACTTCCTGCGGGACAACATGGCCTGGTCCCTGGACGAGCTCGTGCAGCGCGAGCACCACTTCGCGATCGTCGACGAGGTGGACTCCATCCTCATCGACGAGGCCCGCACCCCGCTGATCATCTCCGGCCCTGCCCAGGGTGACGTGAACCGCTGGTACGGCGAGTTCGCCCGCATGGTGCGCCGGCTCGACCGGGACACGGACTACGAGGTGGACGAGAAGAAGAAGACCGTCGGCGTGCTCGAGCCGGGCATCGAGAAGGTCGAGGACCACCTCGGCATCCAGAACCTCTACGAGACGCAGAACACCACGCTCATCCAGTTCCTCAACAACGCCGTGAAGGCCAAGGAGCTGTTCAAGCGGGACAAGGACTACGTGGTCCTCGACGGCGAGGTCCAGATCGTCGACGAGCACACCGGCCGCGTGCTGCCGGGACGCCGCTACAACGAGGGCATGCACCAGGCCATCGAGGCCAAGGAGGGCGTGCAGATCAAGGCGGAGAACCAGACCCTGGCGACCGTCACCCTGCAGAACTACTTCCGCCTCTACGAGAAGCTCTCCGGCATGACCGGCACCGCCGAGACCGAGGCCGCAGAGTTCACCAACACGTACAAGCTCGGCGTGGTGGTCATCCCGCCGAACAAGGAGAAGCAGCGCGTCGACCGCAACGACCTGGTCTACAAGAACGAGAAGGTCAAGTTCGACGCGGTCGTGGAGGACATCGCCGAGCGCCATGCCTCCGGCCAGCCGGTGCTGGTGGGCACCACCTCCGTGGAGAAGTCCGAGTACCTCTCCAAGCTGCTCGCCAAGAAGGGCATCCGCCACGAGGTCCTCAACGCGAAGAACCACGCCCGTGAGGCGGCGATCGTGGCGCAGGCTGGGCGTCTCGGCGCGGTCACCGTGGCCACCAACATGGCTGGCCGCGGCACGGACATCATGCTCGGCGGCAACGCCGAGTTCTCGGCCGTGGCCCGCATGCAGGAGCTCGGGCTGGACCCGGAGGCGGACTCCGAGGCCTACGAGGAGAAGTGGCCCGAGGTGCTGGAGGCGGCCACCCAGTCCGTCAAGGAGGACCATGACAAGGTGATCGAGGCCGGCGGCCTCTACGTGCTCGGCACCGAGCGCCACGACTCCCGCCGCATCGACAACCAGCTGCGCGGCCGCTCCGGCCGCCAGGGCGACCCGGGCGAGTCCCGCTTCTACCTGTCCCTGACGGACGACCTGATGCGCAACTTCAACCCCGGTGCCGCGCAGCGGATCATGAACTCCGCCGCGATCCCGGACGACATGGCCCTGGAGTTCAAGATGGTCTCCTCGGCCATCCAGAACGCCCAGGCCCAGGTGGAGGGCCGCAACGCCGAGCAGCGCAAGAACGTGCTCAAGTACGACGACGTGATGAACCGCCAGCGCGAGGCGATCTACGCGGACCGCCGCTCCATCCTCGAGGGCGAGGACCTGCGGGAGAAGGTCCGCAACTTCGTGGAGGACGCCGTGGGCGCCATGGTGGACGCGGCCACGGAGGAGGGGACCGCCGCCGAGTGGGACCTGGACCAGCTGTGGGCGGATCTGCGCGGCCTCTACCCGGTGGGCATCACCCACGAGGAGGTCGTGGAGGAGGCCGGCGGCATCTCCCGGCTGAAGGCCGACACCCTGAAGCGCGAGCTCACCTCGGACGCCCTGCTGGCCTATGAGGACCGCGAGGCCCAGGTCGGCGACGAGGCGCTGCGCGAGGCGGAGCGCCGTGTGGTGCTCTCCTCGATCGGCAAGCGCTGGCAGGAGCACCTGTACGAGATGGACTACCTCAAGGAGGGCATCGGCCTGCGTGCGATGGCGCAGCGTGAGCCGCTCGTGGAGTACCAGCGCGAGGGCTTCCTGCTGTACCAGGCGATGATGGCCGGCATCCGCGAGGACTCCGTGCGCACCCTGTTCAACGCGAACATCTCCGCCGCTCCCAAGCCGGTCTCGCTGCCCGGCGTCTCCGACGCCCGTGGGTCCACGATGCTCCCGCAGGTGAACGTGGAGGGCCTCGAGTCCCCGCGCCGCCCCGCGCAGCTGCGCATGTCCGGCCCGAGCGAGGACGGCGGCACCGTGGTGCGCCGTGAGCGGCCGACGGCGTCGGCACCGGTGCCGGCGAGACCGAGGAGACCACCCAGTACCGCTCGCGTCGGGAGCGCCGGCAGGCCGAGCAGGCGGCCCGGAAGAAGCGCCGCTGACCGACCCGGACGGGACGGCGGCGAACCGCCGGCTGACACACGACGACGGTCCGTCGCCTTGCGCAATGCACTGGTCCCCGGTTGTTGGACTGGTAATCAGAGCGTAAGCGCCCTGTCTTCCTCGAGGGCCTGTTCCCGATACTTCATCGGGGTCAGGCCCTCGAGTCGTTGCTGGATCCGTGGTAGTTGTACCACTGGATGTAGGACTCCAAAGCTGCGGTCATCTCGGCCACGGTGGCCGGGTACCCATCGAGGAAGGCCTCGGTCTTCAGGTGCGAGAAGAAGTTCTCGGCCACCGCG
>NZ_JBNFOB010000246.1:0-3272 GCF_057364565.1 Micrococcus sp. LASM2_SD2
GGACGCGGACGCCGGCCCTGCGGCGCAGGACGCCCAGCGGGACGCCGAGCACCGTGCGGACGCGGAGGACCTGCTGATCGACGCCAAGCTCGCGGACGCCCGGCGGGCACGGGAGCTGCTGCGCTCCACCGAGGTCCGCCTGGACGAGCAGGAGGCACTGGCCTTCAGCCGTGCCCTGAACGACGTCCGCCTGGTGCTCTCGGCCCGGCTGGGGATCGCGGACGAGCAGGACGCGGCCCGAGTGCACTCGGTGGACGACTGGAGGGACGCCGCGGACGAGGACTCCGCGATGGCGCTGCTGTACAACTTCACCTCGTGGTTCCTCGAGACGCTCATGGACCAGATGCTTCGCGGACTGCCGGAGGGCGGCCGTGAGGACGTGCCCGGCCTCGAGGGGTCGGACGCCGGAGAGGACCGCGCATGACCGCCGCCGCTCCCACCGCCGCCGCTCCCATCGGCATCTTCGACTCCGGCGTGGGCGGGCTGACCGTGGCCCGCGCGATCATGGACCAGCTGCCGCACGAGCCGCTGATCTACGTGGGGGACACCGCGCACTCCCCGTACGGGCCCCGCCCGATCGCCCAGGTGCGCGCGCTGGCCCTCGGCATCATGGACGAGCTGGTGGACGCCGGGGTGAAGGCCCTGGTCATCGCCTGCAACTCTGCCTCCGCGGCCGTGCTCCGGGACGCCCGGGAGCGCTACACGGGACGCCACGGGATCCCGGTGGTGGAGGTGATCCAGCCGGCGGTGCGCCGCGCCGTGGCCGCCACCCGCAACGGACGGATCGGCGTGATCGGCACCCAGGCCACCGTGGGCTCCCGCGCCTACGAGGACTCGTTCTCCGCCGCCCCGCACCTGGACGTTGTCTCCTCCGCCTGCCCCCGCTTCGTGGAGTTCGTGGAGGCCGGCATCACCACGGGGCCCGAGCTGATCGCCACCGCCGAGGAGTACGTGGTCCCGCTCAAGGCCGCAGACGTGGACACCCTGGTCCTGGGCTGCACCCACTATCCGCTGCTGACCGGTGTGCTCTCTCTGGTCATGGGGGAGTCCGTCACCCTGGTCTCCTCGGCCGAGGAGACGGCCAAGGACCTGTACCGGGCGCTCGTCAAACACGGCCTGGAGCATCCGCACTCCGCCGCCGGCGCCGCCCAGGCCGTGGAGCACCGGTTCATGGCCACCGGCGACCCGGAGCACTTCCAGACCCTGGCCCGCCGCTTCCTCGGCCCCGAGGTCGGGGCCGTCCAGCACATCGACACCGTCCGCGAGCGCTACCCCACCGGGGTGCTCGCCCAGATCACGCCCGAGATGATCGAGCGCAGCCGACGGGGGCTGCCGCCCGAGGGGGAGGGACCCACCGCATGAAGCTGACCATCATCGGAGCCAGCGGCTCGTTCCCGGGGCCGGGTTCGCCCGCCTCCTGCTACCTCGTCACCGCGGACGCGGTCGCCGACGACGGCGTCACCCCGAAGACGTGGCGCATCCTGCTGGACATGGGCAACGGCTCCCTGGGCACGCTCCAGCGCTACATCATGCTGGAGGACCTGGACGGGGTCTGCCTGTCCCACCTCCACCCGGACCACTTCATGGACCTGTGCGGGCTGCATGTGGCCGTGCGCTGGAATCCGGACGGCTGGCACCGGGGCCGCGTCCCGGTCCTGGGTCCGAACGGCACCGCGGAGCGCATCGCCGTCGCCTACGGCATGGAGCCGGAGCCGGGCATGCACCCGGACTTCGACTTCTCCTCCTGGGAGCCGCTGAAGACGGTCGAGCTCGGACCGTTCCGCCTCACCCCGTATCCGGTGCGCCACCCGATCGAGGAGGCCTACGCGCTGCGCATCGAGGTGGACGAGCCGGGGACGGACGGCGAGGTCGTCACCCGCGTGCTCACCTACTCCGGAGACACGGACGAGTGCGAGGGCCTCGTGGACGCCGCCCGGGACGCGGACATGTTCCTCTGTGAGGCCGCCTTCCACGAGGGCCGCGACGACGGGATCGACGGGGTCCACCTGACCGGCCTGCGGGCCGGACGCATGGCCGCCCAGGCCGGAGCCCGGCGCCTGCTGCTCACCCACCTGCCGGTGTGGAACGACCCGCAGCGGGCCGTGTCGGAGGCGGCCGAGACGTATGACGGTCCCCTCACCGTGGCCGTCTCCGGGATGAGCTACCGCGTCTGAGGCGGGTCCTAGACTGGTGGGCATGACCGCTGCTGAGCAGAACCACACCCGTCCGGACGGCGCGCCGTCGACGAGCTGCGCCCCATCACCATCACCCGGGGCTGGTCCCGGCAGGCCGAGGGGTCGGCGCTGATCGAGTTCGGCAACACCCGCGTGCTCTGCACCGCCTCCTTCACCGAGGGCGTGCCGCGCTGGCTCAAGGGGGAGGGCACCGGCTGGGTCACCGCCGAGTATGCGATGCTCCCGCGCGCCACGGACTCCCGCAACACCCGTGAGTCCATCAAGGGCAAGATCGGCGGCCGCACCCATGAGATCTCCCGCCTCATCGGGCGCTCTCTGCGCGCCGTGATCGACATGGACGCCCTCGGCGAGAACACCATCGTCCTGGACTGCGACGTCCTGGACGCCGACGGCGGCACCCGCACCGCCTCCATCACCGGCGCCTACGTGGCGCTCGCCGACGCCGTCGAGTGGGCCCGCCGTGAAGGCCATGTGAAGCGCGACGCGAAGGTCCTCAAGGACTCCGTCTCGGCGATCTCCGTGGGCATCGTGGACGGTGTCCCCGTCTTGGACCTGCCCTATGTGGAGGACGTGAAGGCGGAGACGGACATGAACGTCGTGGTCACCGGCTCCGGCGACTTCGTGGAGGTGCAGGGCACCGCGGAGGGTGCTCCGTTCCGCCGCGAGGAGCTGGACACGCTCCTGGACCTCGCGCTGGCCGGCACCGCCGAGCTGGCGCAGATCCAGGCCGAGACCCTGCGCGGTGACCAGGCGTGAGCGGCGCCCGCCTCGTCCTGGCCACCCGGAACGTCGGCAAGGTCCGTGAGCTGCGCCAGATGCTCGCCGCCGCCATGCCGGAGCTGGACGTGGACTCCGCCGTGGTGGACGCGGCCGCGGTGGACGCCCCGGACGTGGTCGAGGACGGAGTCACCTTCTCCGCGAACGCGCTGAAGAAGGCCCGGGCCGTGGCCGCCGCGACGGGCCTCATCGCCGTCGCGGACGACTCCGGCCTGGCCGTGGACGTCCTCGGCGGCGCCCCCGGCATCTTCTCCGCCCGTTGGGCGGGCCGGCACGGGGACGACGCCGCGAACCTGCGCC
>NZ_JBNFOB010000247.1:0-3271 GCF_057364565.1 Micrococcus sp. LASM2_SD2
CGGCTTGAGGCGGCCGGCGCCGAGCCGTCGGCGGTCGCCGACCTCCACGGGCTCATGGACGCCCTGCTGCACCGCACGGCCTGACGGTCCGCCTGCTCACCAGGCGGATGCCTGCGCCCGGCGCCGCACCTCGGTCTTGCGGCCGTCCCGGAGCGCGTCGATCGGACGGCCCGGCAGCGTCTCGTCCTCGGTGAAGAGCCAGCGCAGGGCCTCCTCGTCGGAGAACCCGGCGTCGCCCAGGAGCACGAGCGTCCCGTGCACGGGCTCGACGAGGCCGGTCTCAGTGAGGAACAGCGCCGGGACGCTGCGCACGGCCCGCTCCCCGCGGCGGACTGCCAGCAGCCTGCGGTCCTTCACGAGGTTGTGGACGCGGGTGACGACGACGTCGAGCCGCTCGGCAACGTCCGGGAGCGTCAGCCACTCCCCCACGAGGGCGTCGAGGTCGGCGGGGATCAGATCGGAGGCGGCGCTGGTGTTCACGGCTCCACGATAGTGGCCCGGCGCCCTCCGGTCACGGCGCGGTCTCGGAGCGCCCGCAGGCCCGGTAGGCGACTTGACATCAGCGCCCCGGATGCGACACGCCGCTACGACCTGGGATGCACCATTTTCTCAGCTCATTCTATGTCTGCAGCCTGGCACTCATCGCGATTCTCCACTACTCTCACAAAGGTCACAGAATGATCTCGTCAACACGACACGCCGTTGTTGGCGAGATCGTTGTGTGATCACGCGGCGGGTGGCCGCTGCGTCTTCCCATCACCGTCATCGACACCTCGTGAGGTAATCGACCCATGTCAGCTCCCCTGCCGCCGACGGCGCCCGCCCCGCAGCGCGCCTCCGGTCAGCGACTCGTCCGCTCGGCCCTGACCACCTCAGTGGTGCCGCTCATGCTCCTCGGCTCCGCCCCGGCCCAGGCGGAGGAGGCGCCCCGTTCCGCCGAACAGCGCCCCTCGCCGTCGTCCTCCGGCGCCACCGCCGGGGCCGCGACCACCGCCTACACCGTCCGCCGCGGCGACTCCCTTTCCGAGATCGCCTGGGCCCACCGGGTGCCGTTGAAGGAGGTCTTCCGCCTCAACGGCATGGACTACAGCACGGTCATCTACGCCGGTCAGAAGATCCAGCTGCCCACCGGGGCCTCTGCGTCGCAGCCCGCCGAGCGCCGTGCCCCGGCGTCCTCCGAGCGCTCCGGCGAGTCCGCGACCACCTACACGGTGCGCCGCAACGACGGCTGGTGGATCATCGCCAAGCGCACGGGCTCCACCATGGCCGCCCTGCAGCAGGCCAACGGCATGTCCGCCTCGACCATGCTCCACCCGGGCATGGTCCTGAAGGTCCCCGGCACCGGTGCCGCGGCCGGGGCCCCCGCCGAGCAGTCGGCCCCGGAGCCGCAGCGCCAGGCCACCCCGGTCCAGCGCACCTCCTCGACCTCCGGCGAGGTCGTCCGCTACACCGTGGTCAAGGGTGACTCACCGTGGCGCGTGGCGCAGAAGTTCGGCATCTCCGTGAAGAAGCTGCGCGACCTCAACGGCATGACCGTCTCGTCCCCGATGTACGTCGGCGACGTGCTGATCGTGGACGACGGCGCACCGAAGTCCACCGCCCCGGTCCCGGCGGACCGTCCGATCGGCAACACGTTCCTCCACTACACCTACCCGGAGCACGTCACCGCCTCGGCGAACGAGAACTACGCCCGTCTGCAGGCCGCTCCCGCCCCGAGCCCGGCCGAGATGCAGCAGATCATCCGCGAGACCGCCCAGGGCATGGGCGTGGACCCGCGCCTGGCCCTGGCCCACGCCTACACGGAGTCCCGCTTCCAGCATCGCTCGGTGTCCCCGGCGAACGCCCTCGGCGCGATGCAGGTCATCCCGGTGGCCGGCGAGTTCGCCTCCCAACTGGTCGGCCGCGAGCTGAACCTCCTGGACCCGCATGACAACGCCACCGCCGGCGTCGCCATCATCCGGTACATGCAGCAGAACACCCCGACCCGGGACATGGGCATCGGCGCCTACTACCAGGGCCACGGCGGCGTGATGAGCCGTGGCATGAAGCCGGACACCCTCGCCTACGTGGCGCGGGTGAAGGCCGCCATGGCGATGTTCTGATCCGGCAGGCACAGAGGACCCGCCTGCAGGCGTCCTTCACCGCCCGCACGCCCTCGGTGTGCGGGCCGGTGGCGTCTGCGGGGTGTGCTCTACCCTGGTGGAATGACTCCCCCGCACACGGATCCTCTGGTGGGTGCGACCCTCGACGGGCGCTACCTCATCCGTGCGCGCCTGGCACGCGGCGGCATGTCCACCGTGTACCTGGCGTTGGACACCCGCCTGGACCGCGAGGTGGCCGTCAAGGCCATGCTCCCGCACCTGGCGGAGGACCCCGCGCTCGTGGAGCGCTTCGAGGGCGAGGCGAAGACCGCGGCTCGGCTGGCGCATCCCCACGTGGTCGGGGTGCTGGACCAGGGCCACGCGGACGGCCCCGGCGGTCAGGTCGTCGCCTATCTCGTGATGGAGTACGTGCCGGGCTGCACCCTCCGCCGGATCGTGCGGGACGAGGCCCCGCTGACGACACGTCGGGCCCTGGACCTCCTCCTGCCCGTGCTGGAGGGACTGGCCGCTGCCCACGCCGCCGGCCTCATGCACCGGGACGTGAAGCCGGAGAACGTGCTCGTCGGCGACGACGGGCGGATCAAGGTGGCCGACTTCGGCCTGTCCCGGGCGACCACCTCCCACACCTCGGGCGGACAGGCCCTCGTGGGCACGGTGGCCTATCTCTCTCCCGAGCTGGTGTCCGGGGCGGACGCCGACGCCCGTTCGGACGTCTATGCCGCCGGGATCATGCTCTACGAGCTCCTGACCGGCCGCCAGCCGTACACCGCGGACAGCCCGGTCCAGGTCGCCTACGAGCACGTCCGCAGCCGGGTGCCCTCGCCGAGCACGGCGGCCCCCGGTGTCCCCGACGCCGTGTGCGACCTGGTCCTGTGGTGCACCGAGCCGGACCCGGCCGACAGGCCCGCCGACGCCGCCGAGCTGGCCGAGGAGGTCCGCCGGCTGCTGGCCGCCACCCCCGACTCCCTCCTGGACCGGCTCCCCGCCCCGCCCGGGCCGGAGGAGCGAGGAGAGCCTGGAGAACGCGGCCGTGGTGATCGAGCCGGCCCCCCTCGGGCGCCCAGCCCCACCTCCGTGGTCCCCGTTACCCCGGCCGTTCCCCGACGACCGGCCCCCGCCTCCCCCCCCGGGGGAGGCCCCCCGCCTCCGCCGCCCCGCCCACCACGGAC
>NZ_JBNFOB010000248.1:0-3243 GCF_057364565.1 Micrococcus sp. LASM2_SD2
CGTCGGCGCCGCGGACGATCGCGTCGTGGGCGTCGCTGCCGCGGCGCGACGCGGTGTCGAACCCGTCGCCCACCTCCACGCCCTTGATGGCCTGGATGCCCATGAGGGCGCCGGCCAGGCGGGCGTCGAGGCGGCGGTCCCAGTGCACATGGGAGCCGAGGCCGACAGGCAGCCCGTAGGCCAGCACCTCGACGACGCCGCCGAGGGTCTCGCCCTCCTTGCGGGCGGCGTCCACCTCCGCGACCATCGCGGCGGAGGTCTCCGGGTCGATGCACCGCACCGGGTCCTCGTCCAGCCGGGTCTCGTCCTCAGGGCGTGGGAACGCACAGCCGGCCGGCAGGGAGACGCCGCCGAACGCGACGGTGTGGGAGACGATCCTCACCCCGAGCTCGGCCAGCATGCTCCGGGCGACCGTGCCCAGGGCCACGCGGGCGGCGGTCTCCCGGGCGGAGGCCCGCTCGAGCAGGGGGCGTGCCTCGTCGAAGCCGTACTTCTGCATGCCGGTGAGGTCCGCGTGGCCGGGGCGCGGCCGGGTGAGCCGGGCGGCGCGGGCCAGGCCCTCGAGCTCGGCGTCGTCGACCGGGTCCGCGGACATGACCTTCTCCCACTTCGGCCACTCGGTGTTGCCGACCTGGATCGCCACCGGGGAGCCCAAGGTGAGCCCGTGGCGGACACCGCCGAGAAGGGTCACCTGGTCCTGCTCGAACTTCATGCGCGCGCCGCGGCCGTAGCCGAGGCGGCGCCGTGCGAGGGCGTCCTGGATCGCCTCCGTGGTCAGGGGGATGCCCGCGGGCAGTCCCTCGACGATTCCGGTCAGAGCGGGTCCATGCGATTCACCCGCGGTCAGCCAACGCACCATGCCCGGCAGTCTCTCACGGTCGCCTCCCGACGACGGCCCCGTGCCCGCGCATGTCTGCTCTCCGGACATCGTGGTCCAGGATGTGGGCGGCACCGCCCTGATCCGTCGGACACGTCCGCAGCCGGCCGGTCAGCTGCGGGCAGGCAGACCGATCGCCCGTGCCATCACGGCGGTGACCTCGGTCCAGTCCGCCTGCTCGACGCGTTCACGCAGCGCGGGTTCGGCGCCGTGCACCACGGCAGCGGCGGCGAAGAGGCGCACCTGCTCCACCGCCTGGTAGAGCAGCATCTCCAGCCCCGAGACCACGGCACCACCGGCGGCCTGCCAGGACCGTGCGATCGCGGAGGGCCACGGGTCGTAGGCGGCGTCCAGCAGCGGGGGCGGCACCACCTCCCCCGCATCCGCCACCTCCTCGGCCAGCGGGTCCGCAGCGCGCGGCGGCAGCGTGCAGACCACGGCGGCGAGGTCACCGGCGGTGCGCGTCAGCTCGTCCAGTCCGTGCACGTCCGCGGCGAGTCCGCAGTCGCGTGCGAGATCCTCCAGCGGGGCGGCGCCGCTCGGGGCTGCGGACGAAGAACGCCACCCGGCCGGCGTCCAGCAGGGAGCCGCGAGCACCGCCGCGGCCGCCGTGCCGCCGTTGCCGACCACGCCGACCGTCTCCGCGCCGGTCAGTGCGGGCAGGCCGGCGAAGCGCAGCGCCCCTGTGATCCCCTCGACGTCCGTGTTGTGCGCCCAGGGACCGGCCCCGTGCTCGGGGTGGCCCCACACGAGGGTGTTCGCGGCGCCCAGCAGCTCCACGCGCGGGGAGCGGGTCGCGGCCGCCGCGGCCACGGCCTGCTTGTGGGGCATGGTCACGGAGAGCCCGACCCACGGAGCGGATGCCGCGGTGCCGTCGGCGCAGGCGGCGAGGAACCCCTCCAGCTCCCCAGGCTCGAGGTCCCTCCGCCCGTAGTCCAGCGGCAGGCCCAGGTGGGCGTAGGCGGCGCGGTGCAGCGCCGGGGACAGCGAGTGGGCGATCGGATGTCCGATCACGGCGGCGTGGCGGTGCATGGCGCTCCTCTCCTGCCGGACGCCCGGCCGCCGGCGAGGTGCGGCGGCCGCGCCCGGCTCAGCAGATGTCCGGGTTCTCGCGGCAGTAGGCCCGGTACTCGTCCTGATACTTCCGGTGCTGCTCATAGGTCTTCGCGAACTTCGTCTCACCGGTGGAGATGTCCACGGTGACCCAGTAGTAGAAGTCGTTGTCCTGCGGCTGGGCGGCCGCGTCGATCGCCTTCAGGGACGGGGCGCCGATCGGCCCGGGAGGCAGGCCCTTGTGCACGTAGGTGTTGTACTCGTTGGACGCGTCCTCCGCTCGGCGGAGGAGAACTGCAGCCGGCGCTCGCCCAGGCCGTAGATGACGGTCGCATCGATCTGCAGCAGGCCGTGCGTCTCCCGGTTGTCCGGCTTGAGGCGGTTCTCGATGATGCCCGCCACCACCGGGTAGTCGTCCGGCAGGGCCTCGGCCTCCACGATCGAGGCGATCGTGACGGCGCGGAACTGCTCGTCCTCGTCCGTGACCCCCATCTTCTCCAGCTCCGCGAAGGTCGGCTCCACCAGGGCCCGGACCATGTCCTCGGCGGAGTCCTTGACCGGGAGGCGGTACTCGCCCGCGGCGAGGTACCCCTCGACCGTCTTCGCCTGCTCCGGCAGGCCGAACCGCGTGGGGTCCTCCACGGCGGCCGCGAACGCGGCCCGGTCGTGCGGGGTCGAGGCGGCCAACTCGTCCAGCACCTCCGGCAGCCGCTGGCCAGGGTTGACCACCACGTAGGCCACCGCGGCCCGGGAGGCGCCCTGCAGGGCCTCCACCGCGTCGGCGGCCGTCATCCGCTCCTGCAGGTCATACTCACCGGGCTGCATGTGCTTGCCCGGAGACATCTCCGCGGCCTCCTGGAACGCTCGCGAGCGAGCGATGCCCGCCTCCTCCAACCGGCGGCCGATGAGGATCGCCCCCTCGCCGCTGTTCACGGTGAAGGTGACCTCGTCGCCGGACGTCCTCGCGTAGTCCTCCGCGTCGCCGGGCAGCAGCCCGCCGATCACCCGGGTCACCAGGGTGCCGATGAGCAGCACCAGCACGCCGATGATGATGACACCGCGGATCTGCCGGGACCTCCGGCGCCGGCGGCGCTCCGCGGCCACGGGGTCCTCTCCGCCCGCAGCGCCGTCATGGTCGTCCGCGGCCGGGTCGTCCCCGAACAGGGACCAGCCGGCGTCGTTCGGGTCGTCCTCACCCGGCACCTCGCCGGGGGCGTAGAGCTCTTCGTCACGACGACGGCCCCCGCCTCCGGTGCGACCGTCACCGGTGCGTGCGTCGCCGACCGCCGCGGCACCGGCCGCTGCGGCACCGG
>NZ_JBNFOB010000249.1:0-3214 GCF_057364565.1 Micrococcus sp. LASM2_SD2
GCGTCCCCGGCTCCACGGCCGCGGCGACCGCCGGGTCCAGCAGGGCCCAGGGAGACCCCCGACGTCCACGGGGACGGACCGTGCGCGGCGCCGAGCAGCTGGCCGGCCAGGGAGGCGGTCGAGTCCGAGTCGCCGTCGTGGTTCGCGCCGACCCGCAGCGCCAGGGCCAGCGCGGCCGCAGGCGTGTCCGCCAGGCGATCGGCCACCATGGCCGCGTAGACGGCGATCGCCAGGGCCTGACTCGGCCACCCAGGCCCTCGCCCCAACGCCCGGCGGAAGGTGCCCCGGGCACCCAAGCGGGTGCCGTCGTCGTCCCTCTCCGCCTGCGCCGCCAGGTCCACGGCGCCGGCGAGCGCGGCGAGGGACTCCGCCCGTCCTGTCCCTGCGCGGCGAGCCAGGCCCGGGCGGCCTCCACGGCCTCGGACAGGGCCTGGCCGGCGAACAGACCCTGCACGATCAGCGCGAACGCCGCCGCCGCGGTCCAGGCGGTGGGATGGCCGTGGGTGAGCACGGCGCCCTGCCGCGCGAAGGAGGCGACGTGGGTGTCCGGCAGGCCCGGGACCATGCCGTAGGCGGCGGAGCGCATGATCGTGCCGCAGCCCTTGGAGCCCGGGTTCTTCGGGTCGGTGGGCACGCCCATGCCGGGCTCGGCGAGACCGGACAGACAGGCGTTGCCCGGGGCGCGGCGCTCGTGCAGCTCGCGGCGGGCGTCCAGCCAGGTGTCCTGGGCCGGGGGAGCGCCCTCCGGGAGTGCGCCGGTCTGGGTGCGGTGCCAGCGCAGGCAGGCCAGCCACACGCAGGCGGCGGCGTCGGCCAGCTGCCCCTGGTTCTGCCACTCGATCCACTCCAGCAGGCCGTCCGCCACGAACAGGGTCATCTGGGTGTCGTCCGAGATGGGCAGGTGCTCCACGCCGAGACGCTCGATCAGCTCGTCCGGGGAGCCGAGGCCGGCCGGGCCCCAGCGGTGCGCGATCGCCTCGGAGCGGTCGAACTCCACGGTGTAGCCGTAGGCGTCGCCGGCGGCACCGGCGGCGAGCGTGGCCAGGACACGGGCGGGGTAGTCGGGCAGGCGGGGGTCGGCGATCGGCTCGGCGGTCATGGCCACCATGCTAGTGAGTGCGAGGTGCCCGGCCGGTGCCCCTCATCGTGTCCGGACCCCTCACTAGAGTGATTCCCATGCTCCTGCTCCACACCTCCGACTGGCACATCGGCCGCTCCTTCCACGGCACCGGGCTGCTGGAATCGCAGCGCGCCGTGCTGGACCAGCTGGTCGACACCGTGCGCGAGCGCGGCGTGGACGCCGTGCTCCTGGCCGGCGACGTCTACGACCGTGCCCTGCCCCCTGCCGACGCCGTGCGCCTGCTGGACGAGACCCTCGCGGCCATCCGCGCGGCCGGCGCCCAGGTGGTCATGACCAGCGGCAACCACGACTCCGCGGTGCGCCTCGGCTTCGGCGGCGCCCTCATGGCCGCCTCCGGCGTCCACCTGCGCACGGACCCCGACCGCCTCGCCGAGCCGATCCTGCTCGAGGGCAGGGACGGGGAGCGGGCCGCCGTCTACGGCATCCCCTACCTGGAGCCCCGGCACCTCGGCCAGGCCTGGGACGTGGAACCGCACCACACCCCCGTGACGCAGGAGGCCGTCCGACGCATCAAGGAGGACCTCGCCGCCCGCCGGGAGAACCCCGACGACGGCCCCCTCGCCTCGGTCTGCTCGCCCACCTCTTCGCCGCCGGCGGCAAGGGCACCGAGGGGGAACGGGACATCGGCGAGGGCGAGCACCTCGACTGCGGGGCAGGGACGGCGGAGGCCCTCGTGGGCACGCTCGGCCAGGTGCCGGTGACCGTGTTCGAGGGACTGGACTACGTGGCCCTCGGGCACCTGCACGGCCGGCAGACCATGGCCGCGCACGTCCGCTACTCCGGCTCCCCGCTGCCGTACTCCTTCGGCGAGTGGCGGCAGGACAAGGGCGGCTGGCTCGTGCACGTGGCCGGCGGCGCGGTGACCGAGGTGGAGAAGGTCGACTTGCCCGGCGGTCGGCGGCTGGCCGTGCTCTCCGGACCCATCGCCGACCTGCTCGAGTCCGCCGAGCACGCGTGGGCCGAGGACCGCTGGGTCCAGGTCACCGTGACGGACGACGAACGCCCGGAGAAGGCCCTCGAACGCCTGCGCTCCCGCTACCCGCACGTCCTCGTGTTCCGCCACGAGCCGGCCGGCGGGCGGCGGCGCCGCGAGCAGACCTACGCCCAGGCGCTGCGTCAGGCCCCGTCCGACCTGGCGCTCACCACCGGATTCGTCCACCACGTGCGCGAACGCCCCGCCACCGAGGAGGAGACGGCGCTGCTGCAGGACGCCCTCACCGCCTCCCGCGCGAAGGAGGTCCGGGCATGAGGATCCACCGCATCCGCCTGACGGGGATCGGCCCCTACGCCGAGCCCCAGGACGTGGACTTCGACGCCCTCAACGCCGCCGGACTGTTCCTGCTGGACGGCCCCACCGGCGCCGGCAAGTCCACCATCCTCGCCGCGCTCTGCTACGCCCTCTACGGATCCGTCCCCGGCGGGCGCTCGCCCGAGTCCCTCGTGACCACCCTGCGCCCGCCCGGGACGGTGGCCCCGGAGGTGCTCGTGGAGTTCACCGTCCAGGGACGCCGCTTCGAGGCCGTCCGCTCGCCCCGCCACGCGCGGCCGAAGAAGCGCGGGCAGGGCACCACCATGACCCAGGCGTCCGTGTCCCTGCGCGAGCAGACGGACGGCGTGTGGGGCGCCCCGCTGACCCGCGCCGACGAGGTCGGCCAGCAGATCGCCGCCGTCATGAGCCTGGACTCCGAGCAGTTCATGCAGGTGGTGATGCTCCCGCAGGGACAGTTCGCGAAGTTCCTCACGGCGAAGTCGGACGAGCGCAGGGACCTGCTGCGCCGCCTGTTCGGCACCCAGCGGTTCGACGGGGTGGAGGACCACCTCAAGGCGGAGGCGGACCGCCTGCACGCGCAGGTGTCCGCGGACGCGCAGATCGCCCAGAGCGCCCGGGACCAGCTCCGCGACGCCGCTCGCGAGGAGCTGGGGGAGGACTGGCACGAACCGGCCCCGTACCCGGAACAGGACGAGGACCTGCTGGGCCTGGTCACCGCCCGCGCCGAGGCGGCCCACACCGCCGCCAGGGCCCGGCAGGACGAGGCGGAGGCCGCGGAGAAGGCGGCCCGCACCGGGCTCGAG
>NZ_JBNFOB010000250.1:0-3201 GCF_057364565.1 Micrococcus sp. LASM2_SD2
CGGCCGCGTCGGACGCCCGGGGCGAGGGGGGCGGTGCGGACGCGGTCATGAGCGCTCCTGACGGCGCCTCGGCGGGGCGACCAGGTCGTAGGCGGGGTTGTGGACCGTGGGCACGTCGTCCACGGAGGTCAGGGTGCCGCGCACGCGCAGCCACTGCCCGGGCAGCACCTGGGGGACGGAGCGGCGTCCGTGCCACAGCAGGACCACGGTGTCCTCCGGCGCCTCCTGCCCCGGGGTCGGCAGGCGGTCGGCGAGCTCGGCGCGGAAGACCGCGTCGGAGTCGAAGGACGGGACCGTGACGGTGGCGACCACGCCGACCCGTTCGACCGCGTCGGTCACGTCACCGGACCTCGGTGATCTCGGGGCCCCGGCCTGCGGCAGATCCGTAGCCTGCTTTCGGGGGCGTCGCCACGTCCGCCGGTCGTGTCCGCCTCGGCGGGGCGACGACGGCGCACCGGCTGGGCATTGGCGGGCGGGCGCAACGGCAGCAGCTCCCGCGGCGGCACGGGCTCGTCGCCGCGGACCACCACGAGGTCCGCGAACACGTCCTCGACCTCCTCCGCGTCCTCCGGGTGCAGGGCCGCCTCCCCCTGGATGACGCCGCGCACGAACCAGCGCGGTCCGTCCACGCCGATGAACCGGGCGAGGTTCCACCCGGGCGAGCCGTCCGGCATGGAGGCCGGCACACGGCTCATGACCTCGGTGCCGAAGCGGCCCTGACGCTCGTCGGCCACGGCCCCCGGGGTGGTGCCGAGCGCGTCGAGGATCTCGGCGCGCAGGTCGTCCCACAGGCCGGTGCGGCGCGGTGCGGCGAAGGCCTGCACCTGCACGGCGGACCTGCCCGAGGTCACGGTCACCGCGATGACGCGCTGGGTCTTGTCCTCCAGGTCCAGGCGCAGCTTCATCCCCTGGCGGGCCCTGATGCGCAGCGCGCCCAGGTCGATGTACCCCTTGGCATCGGGGTGGTCGGCCACGTCGAACGGCCCGGAGGTGTCGTCCCCGGCGGACATGAGGCCGGCCGCGATCAGGTCACGGTCCTCCATGAGCTCCTCGGGCAGGGTGACCTGCTCATGGCGTACGTTGCGGTTGCGTCCGAAGATCATGCGTACCTCCTTGGGGCCTCCGGCTCAGCGGCCGGTCTGCTGGGCTGCGTCGCGGGTGCCGGCCTCCGGGGCGAAGCCGCCGGTCGAGCCGAAGCCGGCGCTGCCGCGGGCGGAGTCCTCGAGCCGGTCGACGCGTTGGAACTCGGCCTGCACCACGGGCTGGACCACCAGCTGGGCGATGCGGTCGCCGCGCTGCAGGCGGATCGGGTTGGTCGGGTCCATGTTGATGATCGGCACCTTGATCTCCCCGCGGTAGCCGGCGTCGATCGTGCCCGGTGCGTTCACGATGCCCAGCCCATGGCGCACGGCCAGTCCGGAGCGCGGGTGCACGAATCCGGCATAGCCGGCGGGCAGGGCGACCGCCACGCCGGTGGGCACGAGCGCGCGCTCACCCGGAGCGAGCTCCACGTCCTGCGTGGTGCGCAGGTCGGCCCCGGCGTCGCCGTCCAGGGCGTAGGCAGGCGGCTCGAGCCCGCCGTCCAGCAGCTGCAACGGCACGGGGATGCGGCGGATGTTACTCACAGCGGGCCACTCTACCCGAGGGGCCGCGCGCCGGGCCGGGCCCGCGGGAGCGCGTGTGGGAAGCTGGAGGACATGCGTGAGAACCAGCAGCCCGTGACCGACGCCGCCCAGAGTGTGCTCTTCGAGGAGCGCCTGACCCCGTCGGCCGGCGTGTGGACGGTGGCCGTGATGCTGGCCGCGCTGTCCGTCCTGGTCTTCGCCCCGATCAACCTGACCACCGGCATCGTAGCCGCGGTCCTCTTCTTCATCGTGGAGGCGATCATCCTGGTCGCGACCACCCCGCGGATCGTGGTGACGGACGCGGACCTCCAGGTCGGCAGGGCCCGCATCGAGCGCTCCCACCTGGGCGACGTGACCGGGTACCGCGGCGACGCCGCCCGGGAGCAGCGCGGCGCCCGGCTGCACGGGCTGGCCTACACCGTCATCCGCGGCTGGATCTCCCCCGTGGTCCGCATCCAGCTCACCGACGAGCGGGACCGGACCCCCTACTGGCTCACCAGCTCCCGGCGCCCCGAGGAGCTCGTGGCCGCCCTCGGCGGCACCATGCACGCCGACGTGGACGCGGACGACGGCCAGCGCCCCGGCGACCGGACGGCCTGACGGTCCGCCCGACCGACTCGACGGTCCGCCCGAGCGATTGGACGGCCGGCCCGAGCGATTCGACGGTCGACCTGACCGCCCCGGACACGACGACGCCCCCGGCACCTCTGCAGGGGAGGTGGCCGGGGGGCGTCGTGGATGCGTCGGGTTCAGCCCTCGCAGTCCGTGCAGAAGACCAGGCCGCCCTTCTCGCGTGCGGCCTGGGAACGGTGGCGGACCAGGAAGCAGGAGGCGCAGGTGAACTCGTCCGACTGCGCGGGCAGGACCCGGACCATCAGCTCCTCGCCGGAGAGATCGGCGCCCGGGAGCTCGAAGCCCTCCGCGGCCTCGGTCTCATCCTCGTCGACGACGGCGGACTGGGTGTCCGTGCGTCGGGACTTGAGCTCCTCGATGGAGTCCTCGGTCCCGTCGTCGTCGTTCTTCCGGGGGGCGTCGTAGTCGGTGGCCATGGGGGATCTCACGCTCCGCTCAGGTGCTGGACCGGCGGCACGGGCCGCGCCGCCGGCGAAGATGGGGGACGGCCCGCAGGTCGGGTGGGGCTTCGTCGCCCCTTCGAGGGGCTGACCGCACGGCGCCGTTGCGCGTAGATTGTGCACCATCGGCGCCCCGGAGCCAAATGGCGGTCGCCGGCACACCCGTTTGGACCCGTCGCGTGGGCGGTGTGCTCTAGGATCGGACGACGAACGCGCGCAGGCGCGCCCGGGCTCCACGGCCCCGTCGCGAGCCGGGAGGCACTGCCGCGACTGCACGGAGACGACCCGAAGGAAGGCACTGGCGCCCATGGCCGAGATGCGACCGGTAGGACTGACCGAGGACGGCGCCGCCCTGCGGCTGACGGACCAGGACGGCGGCGAGCACACGCTCGCGCTGACCGACGAGGTGCGTTCCCTGGTGGCCGGTGAGGACCGGGCGTTCGAGAAGGCCGCCCCGGGCGGCTCCGAGCCGGGCGCCGAGGACGCCGCGTGCGCCCCGCAGG
>NZ_JBNFOB010000251.1:0-3182 GCF_057364565.1 Micrococcus sp. LASM2_SD2
GCGGCCCGGCTCGGCTCAGTGTGGCCCCGCTCGGGCTCGGGGTGGCGCCACCTGCCGCCCGTGCACCCCTGCTCAGGACCGGGCGGCCAGGGCCGCCTGGACGGCGTCGGCGAAGTCGTCCACGTCCTGCTCGGTGGTGTCCCAGGAGGTCATCCAGCGGACCTCGTGGCGGTGCGGGTCCCAGTCGTAGAACGGGAACCGGGCGCGCACCTCGTCCGCGGCGGCCGGGTCCAGGGCCGCGAAGAGCGTGTTCGCCTCGGGTCGCTGGGTCAGCTGCACGCCGTCGATCCGCTCGATGCGGGCTGCCAGGCGCGCGGCCATGGCGTTGGCGTGGGCGGCCAGGCGCAGGCCGAGGTCGTCCGTGAGCAGGGCGAGCAGCTGCGCGGAGAGGTAGCGGTGCTTGGAGCCGAGCTGCATGGAGGCCTTGCGCAGGTAGCCCAGGGCCTTCTCCGCCCGCTGCGCGGACGAGGAGACGTCCCCGCCGGGCAGGTCCTGGGCGGTGACGTGTCCGGCGGCGAGGACCGCGTCCGGGTTCAGGACCACGATCGCCTCGGCGCCGAGGCCGCCGTTCTTGGTGCCGCCGTAGGAGACCACGTCCACGCCGGCGTCCGCGGTGAAGGCGCGCAGGGGGACGTCCAGTGCCGCCGCGGCGTTGGAGAGGCGGGCGCCGTCCATGTAGACGGTCAGCCCTGCGGCGTGCGCGGCCTCCGTGAGGGCCTTCACCTGGTCCACGGAGTAGACGGTGCCGACCTCCGTGCACTGGGCGATCTCCACCACGGCCGGCTGGACGGCGTGGACGAAGCCGTCGCGGCGCACGTGCGGGGCGATCAGCTCCGGGGTGAGGCGGCCGTCCGGGGTGTCCACGGACAGCAGGGACATGCGGCCGATGCGCTCGGGCGCGCCGCCCTCGTCATGGCGGATGTGGGCGCACTCGGCAGAGAGGACGGCGCCCCACGGCGGGAGCATCGCCTGCAGGGCCACCACGTTGGCGCCGGTGCCGTTGAACACGGGGACGGCGAAGGCCTGCTCGCCGAACTCGGCACGGATGCGCTCGGCCAGGGCGGCGGTGACGGGGTCGTCCCCGTAGGAGCAGGCGTGGCCGGCGTCGGCGGCGGCCAGGGCGGCCCAGACGTCCGGGTGGACGGGGGCGTAGTTGTCCGAGGCGAAGGCGCGCAGGTCGGTCATCGGTCGGCGGGTCCTTCCGGCTGCAGGGTCAGGGAGATCGAGTTGATGCAGTAGCGCAGGTCCGTGGGCGTGTCGTAGCCCTCTCCCTCGAACACGTGGCCGAGGTGGGAGGCGCAGGCGGCGCACCGGACCTCCACGCGGCGCATCCCGAGGGAGGTGTCCTCCACGTACTCCACGCGGTCCTCGGCCAGCGGGGCGAAGAAGGAGGGCCAGCCGCAGTGGGCGGAGAACTTCTGCTCCGAGCGGAACAGCTCGGCGCCGCAGGCCCGGCAGGCGTAGACGCCGACCGTGTCCGTGTCCCAGTACTCGCCGGTGAAGGCGCGCTCGGTGCCGGCCCGGCGCAGGACCTGGAACTCCTCGGGAGACAGGCGGGCGGCCCAGTCCTGCTCGGTCAGGGCGCGGGGATCCGCGGGCGCGGTGGCCTCGGGCGTGCTGCGGGGGTCTTGGGGCGTGGGGGTGGACTCGCTCATGGCCGCGACTGTACTCCGCAGGGCGGGAGTCGTCGCCGGCCGGGGTGCCGCGTTCGGGCCGCACCGGGTCACGATGCAGGCGCGGCCCAGGGGCATGGGAGACAATGACGGGCATGTTCAGAGACCTGCTGCGCCCCGCCACGTCCTGCTCCGTGCCCCTGCGCGAGGACGTGCTGGCAGGCCTCCACCGCTCCGTGGACCGCGGCCGCCAGGCGGCCCGCGCGTCCCTGGACCTGTCCCGGTCCGCCGCCCGCACGTCCGTGCACCGGTCCGTGGACGCCGCGCGGTGGTCGCCGGTGGTCGCCTCGCTCGGCCTGTCCGCCGCGTTCGTGGTCTTCGGCGCGTCCTCGACCCTCGCCTCGGTCTTCGCCCGCCTCGTGGTCACCCCCGTGCGCAACCATGCCGAGGACGTGGACGTCCTCGCGGTGATCCACGGCGACGACGGCACGCAGGTCATCCTGTCCGCGGACTCCGAGACCACGGTCCCGGGCACCTACTCGCTCACCTTCGACGGCGGCGCCTCCTGCGCACGGATCGGCCGGATCACCTCCTTCGACCCCCGCGACGGCACGGTCCAGCGCGCGGTGGAGCACGTCTACTCCGGGGACCTGCGCTCCGGGGCGCGGGGCCGGTTCACCGGATTCGTGTATCCGACACCGCAGGACGCCGGCTTCGACGCCGTGGACGTGGACGTCCCCGTGGACAACGGCACCGCACCGGCCTGGCGGGTCGACCGCGGCCGCCGAGGACGGTGTGAAGCGTGCCGGCGACGGCCTGTGGGCGATCATGGTCCACGGCCGCGGCGCCCGCCGCAACGAGGGCATCCGCGCCGTGCGCAGCGCCCAGAAGCTCGGCATGACCTCCCTGCTGGTGTCCTACCGCAACGACGGCGACGCCCCCGCCGCCGAGGACGGTCGTTACGGGCTGGGCACCACCGAGTGGCGGGACGTGGAGGCCGCGATCGCGTACGCGTTGGACCAGGGTGCCGAGGACGTCGTGCTCTTCGGCTGGTCCATGGGCGGGGCCGTGGCCCTGCAGTGCGTGGACCGTTCCGACCTGGCCCACCGCGTGCGCGCGATCGTCCTCACCGGCCCCGTGGTGGACTGGATCGACGTCCTCAAATACCAGGCCCGCCTCAAGCGCATCCCGGAGGCCGTCGGCCTGGTCGGGCGCTGGCTGCTGTCCAACCGGGCCGGCCGCCTCGTCACCGGCCTCGCCGCGCCCGTGGACCTGAAGTCCCTGAACTGGGTCGCCCGCGCCGACCAGCTGCGCGTGCCCACCCTCGTCATGCACTCCGAGGACGACGACTACGTGCCCATCGGCCCGTCCATGGAGTTCGCCGAGCGCAACCCGGACCTCGTCCGGTTCGTCCGCTTCACCCGTGCCCGGCACACCAAGGAGTGGAACGTGGACCGGCGCAAGTGGGACCACACGGCCCGGGGCTGGCTGCGCGCCGTCCTCAACGCCACCCGTCCCCGGTGCCGCCCGCTAAAAGGCCCCGGCGTCCGCCCGCCGGACGGGCGGCGA
>NZ_JBNFOB010000252.1:0-3178 GCF_057364565.1 Micrococcus sp. LASM2_SD2
CTCGGGCGCCTCCTCCCCCGCGGCGGGACGTGCCCCGGCCTGACGCCGCGGCGTCCTCAGCAGCGGCACCGGACGGCGCCGGACCCGACGGTACCGGACCCGACGGTGCCGGAGCAGACCCCGCTCCGGAGGGGACGGCGGAGGCGGAGGCGGGTGCCGTCGTCGTCGGTCATCCCCCCGCCCTCGGCCGGGTCCTCCGCGGCGAAGGGCGCCTCGAGCACGCCGAGGCGCTGGGCGTGGATGGCCTCCGGGTGGTCGTAGCGGATAAAGTTCACGAGGTCCTCGCGGACCAGGCAGCGCAGGTCCCAGAGGTCGCCGGAGGTGCGGGCGGAGACCACGGCGCGGATGCGGACCATGCCGCCGATCGCGTCGGTGACCTGCATGGACGCGTCCCGGCCGTCCCAGAGGTCGGTGGAGGCCAGCAGCTCCTTCAGGCGCTCGCGCAGGTCCTCCATGGGCACCCGCCAGTCCACGTCCATCTCCACGGTGCCGGAGACGGCAGAGCCCACGCGGGTCCAGTTCTCGAACGGCTGGGTGGTGAACTGGCTGGAGGGGTAGACCATGCGGCGGCCGTCCCAGAGCTTGAGGACCACGTTGGACAGGGTGATGTCCTCCACCGTGCCGAAGGTGGTGTCCATGGTGACCACGTCCCCCACGCGGATGGAGTCCGTGAAGGCCAGCTGCACGCCGGCGAACACATTGGTCAGCGTGGACTGCACGGCCAGCGCCGCGATCACCGAGATCAGGCCGGCCGAGGCCAGCAGGCCGGCGCCGAGCGAGCGCACCGCAGGGATGGTGAGCAGGATGACCGCCACGGCCACCACCACGATCACCGCGTGCAGGATGCGGCGGATCAGCACGGTCTGGGTGCGGACCTTGCGCTCGCGGCGGTCGTTGACGCCGACCTCCCGGTAGCGGTCCAGGACCTGACCCTCCACCACGTCCACCGCCCGGACGGCCGCCCAGGCCAGGCAGCCGACGAGCGCGGCGACGAGCAGGAAGGAGACGATTGGGAACCACGCGGCCTCCCGGGCGGGCTGCTGGGCCATCGTCACCAGGGCCACCCGGGACAGGCCGAAACCGAGGGCCAGGCCGAGCGGATTGCGCATGCGCCGCAGCCGGTCGGCCAGGGTCTGCTTCTTGAACAGCACGGCACGGACCACGAGGGACGCCAGGAAGACCAGGACCCACCCGATCACGAACGCCGCCCCCACGCCGATCAGCGTGGCCAGCTCCAGGCCGAGCACCCGGACCGTGGCATCCGCACCCTGCTGGACCTCGGTGGGCACGGTGTCCTGCTTCGGGGCGGAGAGCAGGCCGGAGAGGAACAACGGCATCGGCGGGGCTGCTGCAGGCATGTCACCAGTCTGACACCTGGGCCCGGGCGGTTCACGGGAGAGCGCAGAATGGAGGCTGGACAGCGGCGGCCGGCATGCCCCGGGAGCGAGGGCTCCCACCGGACGGCCCGCCGCGGCAAGACCGACCCGTCTGGAGGATTCGCCCATGCTCTCCGTCACCGACCTACGCGGCGCCGCCGCGGACACCCGCCTGGACTCCGTGGTGCCGCGCGCCGAGGTGGACGTGTCCTCCACCGTGGACGCGGTGCTGCCGATCATCGAGCAGGTGCGCGCCGGCGGGGCCTCCGCCGTGCTGGACCTCGGTGAGCGCTTCGACGGCGTCCGCGCCCCGTCCCTGCGCGTGCCAGCGGAGGCGATCGAGCAGGCGTTGGACACGCTGGATCCGGAGGTCCGCGCCGCCCTGGAGGAGTCCATCCGCCGCGCCCGCACCGTCCATGCGGCGCAGGTCCCGGACGGCTCCGCGGTGGAGCTGGGCGAGGGCGCGATCGTGGAGAACCGCTGGGTGCCGGTGGACCGCGTGGGCCTCTACGTGCCCGGCGGCCGCGCCGTCTATCCGTCCTCCGTGGTGATGAACGTGGTACCCGCCCAGGCCGCGGGCGTGCCGGGGCTGGCCGTGGCGTCCCCGCCGCAGCGCGAGCACGGCGGCCTGCCGCACCCCACCTGCTGGCCGCCTGCGCCCTGCTGGGCGTGGACGAGGTCTACGCCGCCGGCGGCGCCCAGGCTGTGGCCATGCTCGCCCTGGGCGTGAAGGACGACGACGGCACGCAGGTCTGCGCGCCCGTCGCCATGGTCACGGGGCCGGGCAACGTCTACGTGGCCGCGGCCAAGCGCGCCCTGCTGGGCACGATCGGCGTGGACGCCGAGGCCGGGCCGTCGGAGATCGCGGTGATCGCGGACGGCACCGCGCAGGCCGCCTGGGTGGCCGCGGACCTGATCAGCCAGTCCGAGCACGACCCGCTGGCCGCCTCCGTGCTCATCACGGACTCGGAGGAGCTGGTGCGGGACGTGCTGGCCGAGGTGGAGCGTCAGGTACCGGCGCTGCCGCTGGCCGAGCAGATCCGCACCGCCCTGACCGGACCGCAGTCCGGCGTCCTGCTGGTGCGGGACATGGAGCAGGCCGTGCAGGTAGCGGACGCCTACGCCACCGAGCACCTGGAGGTGCACACCCGGGACGCGGAGCGGCTGGCCCGCCGCGTCTCCAACGCCGGGGCGATCTTCGTGGGCCAGCACGCCCCGGTGCCGCTGGGCGACTACTCCGCTGGCTCCAACCACGTGCTGCCGACCTCCGGCACCGCCCGCTTCTCCTCCGGCCTGAACACCGTGACCTTCCTGCGCCTGCAGCAGCTCATCCGGTACGACGAGCAGGGGCTGGACGCACTGATCGACGGCGTCTGCGCCCTGGCCCACGACGAGGGCCTGGAGGGCCACGGCGCCGCCATGCGGATCCGCCGGAGCTGACCGATGAGCGCCGTCCGCCTGGACGCCTGGCTGTGGGCGATCCGCATGTACAAGACCCGCTCGGCCGCCACCGCCGCCGTGCGCGGCGGGCACGTCCGCGTCAACGGTGCGCCCGTAAAGGCCGCCCACACCCTGGCGGTCGGGGACACGGTGCGCCTGCGCAAGGACCACCGCGAGCGGATCCTGCAGGTCACCGGGCTGATCTCCAAGCGCGTGGGCGCCCCGGTGGCGCAGCGGCAGTACATCGACCATTCGCCGCCGCCGATCCCCCGCGAGCTGCTCGCCGTGCCCGTGCGCGAGCGCGGCGCCGGCCGCCCCACGAAGAAGGAGCGCCGCGAGCTGGACCGGCTGCGGGGGCGGAG
>NZ_JBNFOB010000253.1:0-3177 GCF_057364565.1 Micrococcus sp. LASM2_SD2
TTGAACCGGCCCCGGCGCAGGAGGGCACCCGGCATCCGCGCGTTGGCGCAGGCCCAGCGCTCGTGCTGCGCTCCGACGGCGTCCCGCACACGGGCCGCCACCGTGGCGGAGTCCTCCCCCGCCCCGGAGGAGCCGAGCTCCGCCCCCGTGACCGGGGCGACCGAGACCTGGAGGTCCACCCGGTCCAGCAGGGGCCCGGAGAGCCGTTCTGCGTAGCGGCGGCGCTGCAGCACGGTGCACCGGCATCGGCTTCCCGCGCCCTCCCCGTAGCCGCAGGGGCAGGGGTTCGCGGCCAGGACCAGCTGGAAGCGTGCCGGGTACCGGACCGTGCCGCGGGAACGGTGGAGCACCACCTCCCCGGACTCCAGCGGCTGGCGCAGGGCCTCGAGGCTGCGCCGGTCGAACTCCGGTGCCTCGTCCAGGAAGAGCACGCCGCCGTGGGCGAGCGAGGCCGCACCGGGGCGGGCCAGCCCCGCTGCCGCCCGCCGACGAGCGCCCGGGCATGGACGCCGAGTGGTGCGGGGCCTGGAACGGCGGACGGGGTGTCCAGCCGCGGTGGGGCCGCCGGCCCGTCGGAGCGGCGACGGGAGGCCAGGGGCGGCCGCCTCCAGCGCGGTGCGGTCGTCCAGGACGGGCAGGATGCCGGGCAGACGCTCGGCGAGCATGGTCTTGCCGGCTCCGGGACGGCCGGAGAGCAGCAGGTGGTGCCCGCCGGCCGCGGCGACCTCCAGCGCGTAGCGGGCCTCCCACTGGCCGACCACGTCGGAGAGGTCCGGCACGACGTCGTCGGCCGGGAGGCGCATCGCCGGACCACGGCCTCGATCCGGGCCGGCCTCCACCGGCCGGTCCCCCGCAGGAGAGGCCGACGAGAGGGCGGGACGGACGCCAGAGGTGCGCAGGCCGTCGTCGGGAAGGGAAGGGCCGGAGGGCTCCTCACCGGGGCGGACGAGGACGGGGGCAGGCTCGACACCGGGCACCGGCTCGGGCCTGCCCCCGAAGGCGTGGATCACGTGGTGCAGGTGGGCGAAGCCGCGCACCCGGGCGCCGGGGACGAGTGCGGCCTGGTCCACAGCGTCGGCCGCGACGACCATGTCCGGCAGGCCGGCGTCCACGGCCGCCATCGCCAGGGCGACCATGTCCGGGGGCCCATGCAGCGTCCCGTCCAGGCCGAGCTCGGCCAGGAACACCGGTCCGTGCACCCCGGACACCCTCCCCTCGGCGGCGTAGGCCGCCAGGACGATGGCCAGATCGTGCCCCGCGCCTCGCTTGTGCACCCCCGGCGGCAGCAGGTTCACCGTCAGGTGCCGGCGGGTCAGCGGCTGGCCGGCGTTGCGGGCCGCGGAGCGGATGCGGTCACGGCTCTCCTGCAGCGACTGGTCCGGCAGCCCGAGCAGCGTGAAGCCGGGCAGGGACTGCGCAATGTCCGCCTCCACGTCCACCACCGTGCCGCGCAGCCCGGACAGGGAGATCGAGCGGGTGCGTCCGATGCGGCTCATGGGCGCACGTCCGTCAGCAGGTCGAACCGGGGCGCCTCCCCCGGGACCACGAGCACCGCCACCGCGTCCACACGCCAGGGCTCCGCGCGCCGGGCGATCCCGGACTGGGCGTGCCACTGCCGCATGAGCCGGTGCAGCCGGGCCAGCTTGCGCGGGCCGATGGCCTCGAACGGGTCCCCGAACCCGAGCCCGGAGCGGGTCTTCACCTCGACGGCGGCCCACCAGCCCTCATGGAGGGTGACCAGGTCCAGCTCGCCGCCGGCACCGCGCCAGTTCCGCTCCACCACGGAGTAGCCCTGCGCCGTCAGCCAGTCGGCGGCGGCGTCCTCTCCGAACCGGCCCAGGGCCGTCCGGGCGGTGCTGGCCCGCGGTCGGTCGATGCGCGAGCCGGTCTCCGGGTGCGCGGGATCTGCCGCCTGGGCGGAGGCTGTGGCGTCTGCGGGCGGTCCGACCGCTGCCGTCGCGCGGTCGTCCAGGTGTGTGCCCACGGGGTGCGGGCTGTGAGCGTGTGCTGTCCTGTTCGGGGTCTGCATGGGACCACCTCCTGCCACCACGATGGACGCCGCAGTGGGGGCGCCGGGGCCGTGGGGCGGGAGTGTGGAGGACAGGAGGGGCTGTGCAGGACAGGACGCGGAGCCGTCTGCCGTGCCGTTCAGGCCGGGGCTGAAGGCCGACTGCCGCGCTGGGCAGGGCCGGGGGCGGACCACAGGGGCCGGGCCTCCGACCAGCGCCAGGGGCTCATCCGCCGAAGGGGCCGCCCGGTCCGTCCGGCGGCAGGGAGAGCTCCGGGTTCGCCGGGAGCTCCTCGATGTTCACGTCCTTGAAGGTCAGGACGCGGACCCGCTTGATGAAGCGGGCGTGCCGGTAGACGTCCCACACCCACGCGTCCTCGAGGGTGAGCTCGAAGAACACGTCGCCACCGGAGCGATGCGGGGTCAGGGACACCTCGTTGGCCAGGTAGAACCGGCGCTCGGTCTCCACCACGTAGCGGAAGAGGCCGACGACGTCCCGGTACTCGCGGTACAGCAGCAGCTCGGCCTCGGACTCGAAGTCCTCCAGGTCGTCGGCGCTCACGGGCGTTCTCCTTCCCGGCCGCCCTCGGGCCCGGCCTCCTCGTCCCACGCGAACAGCGGGGGCTCCTCGACGCGCCGCACCGGCAGCGCCCACGAGCGCCGATGGTGGACGACCGCGCCGTCCTGCTCGATCGCCGCTCGGTGTCCGGCCGAGCCGTAGCCCTTGTTGCCGGCCCACCCGTAGGCGGGGAACTCCTCATGCAGCGCCTTCATCAGATCGTCACGGTACACCTTGGCGGTGATCGAGGCCCCCGCGACCGTGGCGGCCTGGTCCTCCGCCTTCACCACCATCTGCGGCACCGGCGGCACCGGCCCCGGCACGTCCTCCACCACGGCGCGCCGGCACCCCGGGTGAGCCAGTCGTCCCGGCCGTCCAGGATGAGCGCCACAGGCTCGACGCCGGCATTGCGGCACAGCACCGACCACGCGCGGCGACCGGCCAGGGCCAGGGCGGTGGACAGCCCGTGCTCGTCGATCTCTGCCGGACTGGCCTCACCGATGCCCACGGCGGCCGCCCACTCGATGACCTCCGGCACCAGGATCCGGCGCCGGCGGTCGTGGACGGCCTTCGAGTCCCGCACGGCCGGCCGGCTCCGTCGTCCGGCTCG
>NZ_JBNFOB010000254.1:0-3175 GCF_057364565.1 Micrococcus sp. LASM2_SD2
CAGCCGGCCAGGGCGAGGCCGGAGGCGGCGGCGAGGGAGGTCAGCAGGGTGCGGCGGCCGAGAAGGCCGGGCTGCGACGGGTGTGCGGACACGCAGGAGCTCCAGGGGATCGGGGAAGGGGGCGGGCTGTGCGGACGGACCGTCCTGAGGCTCGGCTTGTGGCGGCTCGGCCTGCGGCACAGCGCCGGATAGTCTACGCAGGGCGTCGACGGCGGTGCCATGGTGCCGCTCACATCATCGGAGGGACGCCCGTCGGCCGGGCGGCCGCCGGAAGGTGGACGGCTGACATGACGACGGACGGTCGCCTCCGTCCGGGAGGCGGCCGTCCGTCGTCGGGATGACTGCGGCGCGCTCGGCGCCGCGGCGGGTCAGGGGATCAGAGTCCCTTGAGGGCGTCGGTGACCTCCTGCAGGCCCTCGCGCAGCAGCTCCTCAGAGATGGTGAGCGGGGGCAGGAAGCGGACCACGTTGCCGTAGGTGCCGCAGATGAGCAGGATGACGCCGGTCTGACGCACAGCCTGGGCGACCTTGCCGGTGAGTTCGGCGTCCGGGGCCCCGGTGGCCGGGTCCACGAACTCGAGCGCCATCATGGCGCCGCGGCCGCGGACCTCGCCGATGCGCTCGTCCGCGTTCTGCTCGAAGTGCTCGCGGATGATCCGCTCGATCCGCTGCGCGGCCTCCACCAGGCCCTGGGACTCGATGGTCTCTAAGACGCCGAGGGCGGCGGCGCAGGCCACCGGGTTGCCGCCGTAGGTGCCGCCGAGGCCGCCAGCGTGGACGGAGTCCATGATCTCGGCACGGCCGGTGACGGCGGACAGCGGCATGCCGCCGGCGATGCCCTTCGCGGTGGTGATCAGGTCCGGCTCGATGCCCTCGTGCTCGCAGGCGAACCAGGCGCCGGTGCGGGCGAAGCCGGACTGCACCTCGTCCGCGATGAACAGGACGCCGTTCTCACGGCACCAGTCCACCACGGTCTTGAGGAAGCCCTCGGCCGGGACGATGAAGCCGCCCTCGCCCTGCACGGGCTCCATGATGACGGCGGCCAGCGAGTCGGCGCCGATCTGCTTCTCCAGTGCGGAGATGGTCGCCTTGGCGGCGGCCACGCCGTCCAGCCCTCCGTCGCGCAGCGGGTAGGAGCCGGGGACGCGGTACACCTCCGGGGCGAACGGGCCGAAGGAGTGCTTGTACGGCATCTGCTTGGCGGTCAGTGCCATCGTCAGGGTGGTGCGGCCGTGGTAGGCGTGGTCGAACGCGGCGACGGCCTGGCGGCCGGTGTGGGCGCGGGCGACCTTGACGGCGTTCTCCACCGCCTCGGCACCGGAGTTGAACAGGGCAGTGCGGGTCTTCCCGGCGATGGGGGCCTTGGCGGCGAGCCGCTCGGCGACCTCCACGTAGCCCTCGTAGGGGGTCACCATGAAGCAGGTGTGGGTGAAGTCCGCGACCTGGGACTGGACCCTCTCCACCACGGCCGGCGCGGAGGCGCCCACGGAGGTGACGGCGATGCCGGAGCCGAGGTCGATCAGGCGGTTGCCGTCCACGTCCTCGAGGATGCCGTCGGCGGCGCGGGCCGCGTAGACCGGCATGGTCGGGGCGAGGGCGCCCGGGACGGCCTCGGCCTGACGGGCGGCCAGCTCGCGGGAGCGCGGGCCGGGGATCTCGGTGGCCAGGTGACGGGTCTGCTCCAGCGCGGGGCGCTCGGCGGTGCTCACTGCGGATCTCCTCCAGTTTTCGGGATCGGGCGGTTCTTCTGCGGCGATTCTCCGCTCACCCGGTCATGCTGTCCAATGATGATCAGGCATACGTCCTATGCTCTGTGGGCATGACGCATGCGGAGGCCGGACGACTGCCCGAACTGGACCCGCTGCTGGTGTCCGCCTTCCTCCGCACAGCGGAGGCCGGGACGGTGTCCGAGGCGGCGCGCCAGCTGGGCGTGGTCCAGCCTGCGCTGAGCCGTCAGCTGCAGCGGCTGGAGCGCCAGACGGGGCTGTCCCTGTTCACCCGGGGCGGGCCGCGGCTGCGCCTGACGCACACCGGGGAGGCGTTCCTGCCGGTCGCCCGCCGGCTGCTGGCCGAGCATCGCGCGGCAGGGCAGGCGGTGCAGATGCTGGCCGCCGGGCGGCTGGAGTCCCTCCGCTTCGCGGCACCGGGCACCACCCTGGTGGACATCGTGATCCCGTTCGTGGCGACCCTGTCCGAGGACGCGCCGCGGGCCGAGGTGGTGGAGACGGATCTGGACGACTCGCTCGTGCAGGCCGTGGCGCACCATGACCTGGTGGTGATGCCCTCCACGCCGCCGGACTCGGTGGCCTCCCTGCCGCTGGTCGAGGCGCCGGTCTGGGCGTACGTGGCCCCGCACCATCGCTGGGCCCGCCGGGGGAGGGTGGGTGTGCAGGAGCTCGCGGAGGAGCGGCTGGTGGTCCCGTCCCGCTCCTTCAAGTCCCGCCGCGTCCTGGACGGGGCGATGGAGGTCGCCGGGCTCACGGTGCCGGACGTCGCGGAGGTGAACTCGGGAAGGGTGGCCCAGGCGCTGGTGGCCACCGGTGCCGGGGTGGCCGTGGTGACGGAGGACCCGGCGTTCGACCTGGTGCCGCTGCGCCTGGAGTCCCGGGGCACGGACCTGTCCGTCGCCCTGCATGCGGCCTGGGCCCCGGACCACTACGGCGTGTCCACGCTGCAGGCGGTGGCCACGGACCTGCAGCGGTGGCTGCGCGGACGCTACCTGGGCTGATGGGGACGCTGTCTGGGCGGATGCGGACGGTGCCCGGGCCGCGCCGGTCACCGGTCTGCATCGATCGGCCCCGGGGTGCGGGTGGCGTTTCCCCGGCGCCGGTACTCTGCCTACCGTGACCTGCGCCGGACCGGCCGGTCCGGGGAGGAGCTCAGGAGGGGATCCGAGATGAACAGGAACGTCAAGCGGGGGATCTGGGTGGCCGCGCTGCTGGTCTGCCTGGCCGTGGTGTGGTTCTCCGTGCGAGGGCTCTTCGCCTTCGGCGAGGTGCCCATCAGCCAGGCCCCGACGACGGCCCCCTCGCCGTCCGTGACCACGTCCGCCTCACCGGAGACCTCCCCGACGACCTCGACGTCCCCCTCCGGGGCGTCCGACCCCGCGCCGTCCGACCCCGCGCCGTCCGAGTCCCGGCCGGCCGCCTCGTCGCGTCGACCACCGCGGAGCCCGG
>NZ_JBNFOB010000255.1:0-3152 GCF_057364565.1 Micrococcus sp. LASM2_SD2
GGTCGGGGCTGCCGCACCACCTGCACGCCGAAGGCCAGCCCGTCCGGGATGCGCGGCGGCGTGCGGGGAGCCGTCGTCCGCCACCACCACCTCGAAGCGGTCGGCCGGCATCGTCTGCCGCGCCAGCGCGGCCAGCAGCCGGTCCAGGCCGTCCTGGTCCCGGTAGTACGGCACGACGACGGACACCTCAGTCATCCTGTCCGCCTCCTTCCGCGGTGGTCGGCCGGGTGCGAGAGGCATCTAGGGCCCTGCCCCAGACCTCGGCGAGCGCCCGGACGGTGTCCTCGGAGGTCGGCGCCAGGCTGAGGCCGGGAGCGAGCCGGGTGAGCGACGGGTCGGCCACCGCGGCGGCGAGGGCCCGGGTCAACGCCTCCAGCACGGCGTCGTCGTCCGCCGCACCGCTGACCGTCGCCGCGACGTCCTGCGCGGCAGTCCCGGCATCGGCGGCCGGGTCCATCCCGGTCGCCTCGGCCCGGGCCACGTGCAGGGTCCCGGGGCGGCAGGGGCGTCCATCTCCTCCACATAGGCTCCCGCGGGACGAGGCAGCGCCGGCCGTGGCCCATCCACGTGGCCAACGACCCGGAGGCGGACACGTTCCGGTGCGCGGCGAACGGCACGGCCGCCGCGTCCAGCGCCGCGGGCAGCTGCGCGTCCGGGACGAATCCGGTCACCCGGAACCCGAGCCCCTCGACCGCGGCGGCCTGCTCCAGCTCGGCCACCAGGTCCTGGTGTCCGGCGGCCACCGGCCCCAGGGCGGTCACCCGGTCCGGCAGACCCTTCAGGTCCTCGCCCCGCTCCGCCGCCTCCCGGCGCACCGCCGCCAGTGCGGCGACGGCCTCGGCATGGCCCTTGCCGGGATACAGATGGCCCAGCACCACCACGTCCCGTTCCAGCCCCTCGACCTCGCCCGGCGCCTGGCCTTCCCCCGGCGCCTGGCCATCCCCCGGCACTGCGCCATTCGGCACCGGCAGCGGGAGCACGGCGATCGGTGCAGGCTCCACCCCGGCGTCCGCGCAGGCGGCACGCAGGAAGCCGGCCTCGTGCTCGCTGGCCACCACCACGCCGGCGAACGCCCCGGCCAGCTCGGCATACGCCGCCGCCCGGGCCGCGTAGCGCTCGGCTCCCTCGGCCGGCTGGGGGACGTCGTGCAGGGCGAGCGTCGCGGAGTCCGGCAGGACCTCCCGCAGCACCGCCGCCGCCTCCGCCGGCGACCTCCCGAACAGGGCGTCGGTGACGTCCACGTGGACGGCCTCTCCGGCGTCCCCGGCCGCCCGCAACCGCTCCGCCGCGGTCTGGAACTGAGCCGCATCCGCACAGCGCACCAGGTCCACGTCCCACCGACCGGCCAGCACAGTGTCTGCGAGTGCGGCGGTCTGCAGCCCGTGGCGGGTCACCCCATGCTCCTGCGGCCCGACGGCCACCAGGTGCACCCGCCGGCCCACCCGGCCCGCACCGGCCGCCTCGAGCTGCTCATCCCCGCCCCTCACGGCAGCATCCCCAGCAGTCGGATGCGGGCGTCGAAGCGCTCCATGCCGGCGGCCACGCACGCAGGGTTCTCCAGGTACCAGTCCAGATGCGTCTGCCGCACCACGGCGTCCGGCACGTCCTCTCCCCCGATGCTCCAGGCCGGACGCGGCGCGCACTCCAACCCGAGCGCCTCCACGATCTGCGCCTCCACCGGCGTGCGGATCCCGCCCAGCAGCGTCCGCCCGTCCGCGGGCAGCGCGGCCTCCAGTCCCAGCCCGGTGCGGCGGCCGATCTCCTCGGCCACCCGCTGTGCCGCCGCCAGCAGCAGCGGGTTGTCCGGGTGGTTCACGGCGTGGAAGCCCACGCCGCGTTCGGCAGCCATCAGGTCCGAGACGGGCAGCAGCCCCTTGGCCTGCTCGCGGTGGGCGAGCATCCGCACGGACTCCTCGGCCGCCGCCTGCAGGGAGGCGGGGTCCACGGGGAGGCGGGGGCCGTCGTCGGGGTCCTGGGTCTCCCGCGCGGACACCCGAGCCCCGCTCAGGCGGCCGTGGGCCTCCACCAGGGTGCGCAGGTCGTGATACGGCACCAGCGGAGGGTCCTCGCCGGGGCGCTCGGCGGCACCGGGGGCGGCCTTCCAGTGCCGCAGCGTGGTCTGCCACGGGAAGCGGGAGGTGCAGTACACCACGGGCACCCGCACCAGCTCGGCGCCGGCCGGCAGCAGCCCCGCCAGCTGGTCCGTGCCCACCGGCATGCCGCGGTAGTCGTCCGGGATGGGCTGGGGAGACCAGCACGCGGCCGCGCCGCACCAGGCGGTGCAGCAGCGGCACCTCCTCGGCGGTCAGCTCGAACGCCGGCGGCACGCGCACGGACACCAGCTCGCCGCCGGCCAGCACGGTGCCGGGCTCGCCGCCGAGCAGCAGCCGGAACGACTCCCCCTGGCAGTTGCCCCACACCAGCAGCAGCGGCTGCTCCGGCAGCGGGGTGAGTCCGTAGAAGTGTCCGTAGTGGCGACGCCGGCCCTCCAGGTCCGGGTCCGGCGCGGGCGTCTGGGCTGTGGTCACGGCCCCTCCTGGGGTGCTGGAATGGCGGGCGCGCTCCGACCGGGGCGCCCGCCCACACTAGGGGCGGCCCGCCCGCGGGAGGTAGCGCTGGGATGCGGCCGCCGTGAGGAGACCGCATGCCGCTCACCGTCCAGCCCGTCCCCGCGGACCACCCGTACGTGCGTCACCTCCTCCCGGCCTCCCCCGCCCTTCCCGACGACGGCCACTCCCCTTCCGGGGACGGCATCGGTTCCCGTGGGGTCGGCTCCGAGGCAGGGGTGGAGGAGGCCGCGGTGATCCACGGGGCCGATCCGGAGGTGAAGGGGGCGGAGCCCGGGGTGTGGTGGCCGCCGGTGGCGCTGACGCCGGAGTGGATCCGTGAGCACCGCCCGGACGTGCTGCACGTGCACTTCGGCTTCGAGCACTACACGCCGGCGCAGCTGCAGGCGGCGATGGAGGCCGCCCGCGAGGTCGGCACGGCCGTGCTGGTCACCGTGCACGACCTGGAGAACCCGCACCTGCCCGCCGCAGAACAGCCGGCGCACCGGGCCCGGCTGGCCGTGCTCCTGGCCGCCGCGGACGAGGTGGTGACCCTGTCCTCCGGGGCCGCCGAGGCGGTGCGGCGGGAGTACGGGCGCGCGTCCG
>NZ_JBNFOB010000256.1:0-3083 GCF_057364565.1 Micrococcus sp. LASM2_SD2
CGAGCCGCCCTCCGGGGGCTCGGGCGGCTGCGGCTGGCCCCGGCGTGCCGCCGCGGGCGACGATGATCCGGTCCACCTCCTCCTGGGACAGCCGCAGCCCGTAGGTGCGGTCCAGGCCCTGGGGCGTGGCGTCTGCACTCGCGGAGGATCCGTCGGCGGCGGCCCCCTCGACGGCTGCGCGGGCTGGGCGGCCTGCCCGTCCCGGGTCTGCGGACGCTCCGCCGCCCGGCTGCTCCGCCGTGGACTGGGCAGGCTGGGACGCGCGACGTGCGCGCCGTTCTTGACCTGCCCGGCCTGACCAGTCTGGCCCTGGTGCCCGGCCTGACCCTGCTGCCCCTGCGAAGCCGGGGACGAGCCCGAGGCGCCGTGGGCGCTGGAGGAGGGCGCCATCGTCGGGGTCTGCTGGTGCGTCTGCGGGCCGGGGCCGCCCTGCTGCCCTGCGGGGCGGGCGAGACGGGCACGGCCTGACCGGAGCCGGCGTCAGGACGCCGCGGCACGCCCGGCGTGCTCGAAGGCCACCACCACGTCATAGGCGGCCGGCACCACCTGCTGGGTGGACGCGAAGCCGTTCCTGTCCTTGCGCATCGAGTGGCCGATCACGCCGAGGATCATCCACAGCCCCACGCCCAGCAGGGCGGAGAACAGCACCTGGTTCCAGCCGCCCTGCGGGGCGATGATGTACATGAACAGGCCGATCAGCGTGCCGAAGAGCAGGCCGCGCAGCGCGGCGGACAGCGCCACCTGCGGGTAGGACATCCGGCCGCGCACCCGCTCCACCACGCGCAGGTCCTTGCCCACCATGGTCACGGCGGTGGGCGGGACGTCGCCCTGGACCAGCCTCTCGAGCTGCTCCTGGGCGGCCTCGCGGGTGGTGTGCGTGGAGATCAGCTCGCCGCGCGGCAGGCCGTTCTCTCGGGCGGAGGTCGGTCCGGACATCATGAAGGACATGACCCCATTCTGCCGTGTCCCCGCGCGCAGGTCCCGGCCGCCGGGCCCCTGTACGCCCAGGGCCGATCTGGGACGCCGCGGACCGGAGGACTAGGCTGGACCGGTGAGCTCCTCCAAGATCTTCGTGGCCCGCCTGCTCGGGCTGGACGTGTTCGACCCGCTCGGCGACCGCCTCGGCCGCCTGCGGGACGTCGTGGTGCTCGACCGCGGAATGCGGGACGCACCGCTGGCGATCGGCCTGGTGATCGAGGTCCCCGGCAAGAAGCGCGTGTTCGTCCCCATGACCCGCGTGACCTCCATGGACTCGGGCCAGATCATCACCACCGGCCTGATCAACCTGCGCCGCTTCTCCCGGCGCGGCGCCGAGCAGACCGTGGCGGCGGACCTCTTCGACCGTCGGCTCACCCTGCTCGACGGCGAGGGCGAGGCCGTGCTGGAGGACGCCGGTCTGGAGCAGCAGCGCAACGGGGACTGGCTCATGACGGAGCTGTACGTGCGCAAGGACGCCGGCCGCAGCGCCTTCGGGCGCTCCCGCGGCGAGCACCGGCTGATCGCCTGGAACGAGGCACGGTGGACCGCCGGCTCCGAGCCGCAGGGCGCCACGAGCTTCGTGGCCCACCACGAGGACCTCAAGCCCGCCGACCTGGCGGACATGATCCATGACATGCCGGCCAAGCGCCGCGTGGAGGTCGCCGCCGAGCTGCAGGACGAGCGCCTCGCGGACGTCCTGCAGGAGCTCCCGGACGACGACCAGGTGCAGATCCTCTCCCACCTGGACATCGAACGCGCGGCCGACGTACTCGAGGAGATGGACCCGGACGACGCCGCGGACCTGCTCCACGAACTGCCGGACAGCCAGCAGGAGCTGCTCCTGGAGCTCATGGAGCCCGAGGACGCGGACGACGTGCGCCGCCTGCTCGAGTACGAGGAGGACACCGCCGGCTCCGTCATGACCCCCGTGCCGGTGATCATGGCCCCGGAGGACACGGTGGCCGAGGCGATGGCCACCATCCGCCAGCAGGAGATCTCCGCGGCCCTGGCCTCGCTCGTGCTGGTCGCCCGTCCTCCCCTGGAGACCCCCACCGGCCGCTACCTCGGCGCCGTGCACTTCCAGCAGCTGCTGCGCTACCCGCCGCCGGAGCCGCTCGGCAACATCCTGGACAAGGACCTCGAACCGGTCTCCGACCTCACCCCGATCGTCCACGTGACCCGCGAGCTGGCGACCTACAACCTCACCTGCATCCCCGTGGTGAACGCCCAGCAGCGTGTGGTCGGCGCCGTGACCGTGGACGACGTGCTGGACCACATCCTCCCGGACGACTGGCGGGCGATGGACCCGGAAGACCTGCCGAACCCGTCGACGAGCACGCAGTAAGGAGCGCCCATGGCCGAGAACGTCAAGGACCCGCGCACCCGCCAGTCCGGGCTGGACACGCCGCTCAGCGCGCGCCGCCGCCGCATGCCCCGCCTCACGCCGAACCCCGACGCGTTCGGCGAGGCGACCGAGGGCTTCGCCCGCTTCATGGGCACCCCGCAGTTCCTGCTGTGGATGACCCTGTTCTGTGCGATCTGGCTGGGCTGGAACACGTGGGGTCCGGAGTCCCTGCGCTTCGACGACGCCGCGATCGGCTTCACCGCCCTGACGCTGATGCTGTCCCTGCAGGCGTCCTACGCGGCTCCCCTGCTGCTGCTCGCGCAGAACCGCCAGGACGACCGTGACAAGGTGGCCCTGCGCGAGGACCGCGACCGTGCCGAGCGCAACCTCGCGGACACCGAGTACCTAACCCGGGAGATCGCCGGCCTGCGCCTGGCGCTGCAGGACATGTCCACCCGCGACTTCGTGCGCTCCGAGCTGCGCGGCGTGTCCGAGGACATCGTGGAGGAGCTGCGCGACTCCCTGCGCGAGGAGATCCGCAACGAGATCCGCAACGAGATCCGCAACGACCTGCTCGAGGCGCGCAGCGCGGAGAAGGACCGCAAGGCCACGAAGAAGGGCGGCAAGAAGACGGCGAAGAAGAAGGGGGAGCCGGCCCGCGCGGCGGACGGCGAGGACACCGCCACCCACCACCCTCGCCATCCTCGCCGCCCGAGGAGGCCGCCGAGCGCCGTGCGGCCGGGCAGGCCGCCGCCGCAGG
>NZ_JBNFOB010000257.1:0-3082 GCF_057364565.1 Micrococcus sp. LASM2_SD2
GCCTACGTGGAGATCCCGCAGATCGTCCGCAGGACGATCCTGGACATCGGCTACGACTCCTCCGCCAACGGCTTCGACGGCGCCCAGTGCGGCGTGAACATCTCGATCGGACAGGACCGTCCCCGGCGAGCATGTCCACCCAGCGCAGGCCGCGCCGGGCGGTGACGCCCTCGACGGCGGTGCCCCACGAGGCGGCCCAGACGGGGCCCTCGCCGTGGTAGGCGATGGGATCGGTGACCTGCTCGGCGCGCATGACTGCTCCTTCGGTGGGCGGGACGGTCCTGGCCTCGACGCTAGCCGAGGCTCAGAACCAGCCGCAGGAGTTCGCGGTCCAGCGGTCGTTCAGCGCGGCGTCCAGGAACCCGGTGGCACGCGGGATCGAGGCGATGTAGCCGCCCACGTGGGTGGGGGTGAACACCGGGTCGAAGCGCACGCGCGAGCCCTGTGCACACCAGCGGTGGCCGAGCTCGCGGCCCACCTTGTACGGGATGACGTCGTCCGTGAGGGAGTGTGCGATCATCACCGGCATCTCCGGGTGCCGGCCCTCGTGGCCCAGCCGCTGCTCCGCCAGGATCCCGGCGAGCAGGCCGTCGCTGCGCACCAGCTCCGGGAAGGACTGGCCGGAGTCTGTGACGGTGGAGGAGTCCAGTCCGGCGAACTTCGCGCTGTCGGACGTGCACGCCGTGGAGGCCTCCTCGAGGGTCTGCATGCCCAGGGCGTTGAGGTAGAGGTCCGGGTCCACGCCGTAGGCCTCCAGCTGACCGGCCATGGCGAACAGCAGGAAGGCGGCGGAGGATCCGCCGTCGATCGCGTCGGCCACCTGGGTCAGGTCCGCCGGGGGAGCGCCCGCGTAGGCGCCCTTCACGTCCAGCTCCGGGGCGTACTCGCCCGCGAGCTCGGCGGCCGCGGCGGACGCGCCGCCGCCCTGGGAGTAGCCGGCGATCGCCACCGGGGACGCGGCGCTCACCCCGGAGCCCTCGAGCCCGGCGGCCGCCCGCACGGAGTCCAGCACGGTGTGCGCCTGGGACTCGCGGACCATGTAGGTGTGCAGTCCCTCGGTGCCGAGCCCCTCGTAGTCCGTGACCACCACGGTGTAGCCCTGGGACAGCAGGGCGGAGATGCCGATCCCCTCGTACTGCTCTCCCGTGGACAGCGTCTTGGACGGGGCGCACTGGTCGCCCACGCCCTGCGTGCCCACGGCGTACGCGATCACGGGGCGCTCGCCGGACCCGGTCCACTCGGCGTCCGGCTCGAGCACGGTGCCGGTGACCGCGATCGGCTCGCCCATGGCGTTCACGGAGGAGTACATGATGCGGGTGGCCTCGGCGGGGTAGCGGATCAGCTTCACCGGGTCGAGGTAGAAGTCCATCGGCTCGGAGCGGATCAGCGTGCCGGGGGTGCCGGGGATCTCGGCGGGCGTGGCGTAGAAGTCCTCGTCGGCGGTCTGGGCCAGGGCGCTGCGGGCGGCGTCCCACCTGGCCTGCTCGGTGGCCGTGGGTGCGGTGGACAGGTCCTGGACGGCGGCCTCCTGCTCGGCGGTCATGCCCTCCTGGGCCGCGGCGGGGGCGGCTCCTGCGAAGGCCGTGCCGACGCCGAGTGCGACGGCTACGGCGAGCGTGCTCAGGCGGGTGGGGCGGGACATGCGCATGGGTTCCTCGGGTGTCGAGTGGGTGCGGACCCACCGGGCCCGCGTGTGACGTGACTCACGCTACGGAGGGGGTGTGGCGGCGGGCAAGAGACCTTCGTCCAGGCCTCGGCCCGGCGGCGGGCCCGGAGCCCTATCCCGTCCGGGCCGCGCCGATAGGATGGGGGGCAGCGGCTCCGCACCGGAGCGGGCGCGCGCCCGTCACCCGTCAGGGTGTCTGAAGCCGGTGACGCACGGGGCCGAATCCGTCCGCCCGCCCGCGACGCACAGGAGCGCAGCATGCCCATCGCAACCCCGGACAAGTACGCCGAGATGATCGACGCCGCCAAGAACGGCGGCTACGCCTACCCGGCGATCAACGTCACCAGCTCCCAGACCCTGAACGCCGCCATCCGCGGCTTCGCCGAGGCCGGCTCGGACGGCATCGTCCAGGTCTCCACCGGCGGCGCCGAGTTCTTCTCCGGCAAGAACATGAAGAACATGGTGGTGGGCTCCCTGGCCATGGCCGCGTTCGCCCGCGAGGTCGCCAAGCAGTACGACGTCACCATCGCCCTGCACACGGACCACTGCCCGAAGGACAAGCTGGACGGCTTAGTCCGCCCGCTGCTGGACGCCTCCGAGGCGGAGGTGAAGGCCGGCCGCGACCCGATCTTCAACTCCCACATGTGGGACGGATCCGCCGAGACCCTGGACGAGAACCTCAGGATCGCCCAGGAGCTGCTCGCCCGCACCGCCGCCAACAAGCAGATCCTCGAGGTCGAGATCGGCGTGGTCGGCGGCGAGGAGGACGGCGTGGCCAACGAGATCAACGACCAGCTCTACACCACCGTGGAGGACGGCCTGGCCACCGTGGAGGCCCTCGGCTCCGGTGAGAACGGCCGCTACATCACCGCGCTGACCTTCGGCAACGTGCACGGCGTCTACAAGCCGGGCAACGTGAAGCTGCGTCCGGAGATCCTGGACGAGATCCAGCAGGCCGTCGGCGCGAAGATCGGCAAGGACCGCCCGTTCGACCTGGTGTTCCACGGCGGCTCCGGCTCCACCGAGCAGGAGATCGCGGACGCCGTGCGCTTCGGCGTCATCAAGATGAACGTGGACACGGACACCCAGTACGCGTTCACCCGTCCGGTGGTGACCCACATGTTCCAGAACTACGACGGCGTCCTGAAGGTCGACGGCGAGGTCGGCAACAAGAAGATGTACGACCCGCGAGGCTGGGGCGAGAAGGCCGAGATCGGCATGGCCCAGCGCGTCATGGAGGCCTGCCAGAACCTCGGCTCCGCGGGCAGGTCCATCAAGTGACGACGACGCCGTCCGTCGCCTCTCCGGCGACGGACGGCATCGGCCGGGGCGCCGGCCACCCTTCGCAGGCGCCGGATGCCGCTGGACGACGACGGCCGCCCACCTCGCGAGGTGAGCGGCCGTCGTCGCGCCGGG
>NZ_JBNFOB010000258.1:0-3080 GCF_057364565.1 Micrococcus sp. LASM2_SD2
GCTCCTCGGCGGCGCCGGCGGCGGCACCGCGGTGCCGGGTCTCCGTCGATCGGGGACGGCGGATCTGGACCATGGGTCGGTCGGCTCCTCGCGGGGTGGCTCGTCCCGCGCCGGTCTCCGGCGCGGGTGGATCAGACTGCGGCCCCGTGCCCGCCGTCGGACAGGTCCGACGGCCGCGCGGAGGGGCTGCTCAGTCTGCGATCGTGGCGAGGACCTGCCCGCGCTGCACGGCCGCGCCCTCGTCGATCTGCTGACGAGTGATGGTACCCGAACGGTGGGCGCGCACCACGGTCTCCATCTTCATCGCCTCCAGGACGGCCACCGGGGCGTCCTTCTCGACGACGGCCCCGTCCTGCGCCTTCCAGGACACCAGGGTGCCGGCCACCGAGGCAGTGACGTCGCCCTCGCCCGGCCCCTCCGTCTCGCCGGAGGCCGCGGCGGCACCGGCGGCGCCACCGCCGCCGTGCATGAGGGCGGTGTACAGGGCGTGCGGCAGGCCGAGGCGGACGGCGCGGCCGTCCAGGTCCACGGTGATCTGGGTGCGGGCACCCTCCGGGGTGGCGGCGGCCAGGTGCTCGGAGGCCTCGAGCTCGGCGGCGAACTCGGACTCGATCCAGGTGGTGTGGACGCCGAGGGACTCGCCGCCGGTGAAGTCCTCCGACTCGAGGACCGCGCGGTGGAAGGGCACCACGGTGGGCACGCCCTCGATGCGCAGCTCGGCCAGGGCGTCCTGGGCCCGGCGCAGGGCCTGCGGGCGGTCCTCGCCCCAGACGATGAGCTTGGCCATGAGGGAGTCGTACTCGCCGGGCACCACGGACCCGGAGCGGACGCCGGCGTCCATGCGGATGCCCGGGCCGGTGGGGGCCTCGAAGCGCTCCACCGGGCCCGGGGACGGCAGGAAGCCGACGGCCGGGTCCTCGGCGTTGAGGCGGAACTCGAAGGCGTGGCCGTGCGGGGCCGGGTCCTCGGTGAGGGTCATGGGCTCCCCGGCGGCGATGCGCAGCTGCTCGCGGACCAGGTCCACACCGGCCGTGGCCTCGGTGACCGGGTGCTCCACCTGCAGGCGGGTGTTGACCTCGAGGAAGCTGATGAGCCCGTCCGGGGCCACGAGGTACTCCACGGTGCCGGCGCCGGTGTAGCCGGCGGCGGCGCAGATGGCGCGGGCGGAGTCGTGGATGCGGGTGCGCTGGTCCTCGGTGAGGAACGGGGCCGGGGCCTCCTCCACCAGCTTCTGGTTGCGACGCTGCAGGGAGCAGTCGCGGGTGCCGACCACCACCACGGTGCCGTGCCCGTCCGCGAGGACCTGGGCCTCCACGTGCCGGGGTCGGTCCAGGAATCGCTCCACGAAGCACTCGCCGCGGCCGAAGGCGGCCACGGCCTCGCGGGTGGCGGAGGCGAACGCGTCCTCGACCTCGTCCAGGTCCCGGACCACCTTGATGCCGCGACCGCCGCCGCCGAATGCCGCCTTGATCGCGATCGGCAGGCCGTGCTCCTCCGCGAACTCCCGGGCCTCGGCCGGGGAGGCCACGGGGCCGTCCGAGCCGGGGACCAGCGGGGCGCCGGCCTGCACGGCGATCGAGCGGGCGGTGATCTTGTCCCCGAGGTCCCGGATGACCTGCGGCGAGGGGCCGATCCAGGTCAGCCCGGCGTCGATGACCCTCTGCGCGAAGTCCGCGTTCTCGGAGAGGAACCCGTAGCCCGGGTGCACGGCGTCCGCACCGGAGCGCTCGGCCACGGCCAGCAGCGCGTCCATGTCCAGGTAGGTCTCGCCGGAGCCGGAGCCGGGCAGGTGGAAGGCCTCGTCCGCCACGGCCACGTGCAGGGCGTCGGCGTCCGGGTCCGAGTAGACGGCCACGGAGGCCACGCCGTGGTCACGGCAGGCGCGGGCGACGCGGACGGCGATCTCGCCGCGGTTGGCGATCAGGACCTTGGTCAGGGGGCGTGCGGTCACGGGGTCAGTCCTCTTCGGTCTGTGGGGTCGGTGCCACGAGGGGCACGGGGGATGTGGTGGGCTCCGGGGCGCCCGGATCCAGGGGCACGAGCGTCTGCGGGTCCACGGGGATCAGCCGGACGCGGGCCCCGGGCGGCAGCTGGGCGGCGGCGCCGAGGTCCTCCCGGACCACCACGGCGATCACCGGGTAGCCGCCGGTGACGGGATGGTCGGCCAGGAACAGCACCGGCAGACCGGACGGCGGGACCTGCAGGGCGCCGGAGACGACGCCCTCGGAGGCCAGCTCGCCCTCCTTCACGCGGGTGAGGGCCCGGCCGTCCTCGGGGGCGGCCAGGCGGACGCCGATGCGGTTGGACTCGCCGGTCACCTCCCACTCCTGCCCGGTCAGCAGGTCGACGGTGGCCTGGTCGAACCAGTCGTCGCGGGGGCCGAGGGTGATGCGCAGGACGGCGGTGTCCCCGGCGCGCGGGGTGCGGCGCAGCGGTGCCTCCGCGTCCCCGACCAGCCCGTGGCCCGGATCCTCGCGGCGGACGAGTTCGTCCCCGGCGGTCAGCGGGGCCGGCCCGATCCCGGACATCACGTCCGTGGAGCGGCTGCCGAGGTCCACGCAGGCCTCGATGCCGCCGCGCAGGGCCACATACGTGCGCAGCCCGGCGGCGGGCTCCTGGACGGTGAGGGTCTCGCCGTCGCGCAGGGCGAACGGGGTGCGCGGCACGGCCGGCGCAGCACGGTGCCGGCGGCGTCCGTGACCTCGGAGCGGGCCTCCGCGCCGGTGAGGGCGAGGACCTGCAGACCCCGTGCGGTCAGGCTCAGCCCGCCGAGCAGCGTCTCGACGACGGCCTCCCCCGGCGCATTGCCCACCAGCCGGTTGGCCTGCCGGGCGGCGTCCTTGTCCGCGGCGCCGGAGAAGGCGACCCCGAGGTCGCCGTGGCCGGCCCGGCCCAGGTCCTGCAGCAGGGACTGCATCCCCGGGTCGACGACGGTCAGGCCCGGCCGTCCGGCCGCCTCACCGGCGTCGGTGGTCGCCTCCGAGGAACGGGTCTGCTCCCCCGGCGAGCCGCGGCGGCGGCTCGACGGGGAGGCGGGGCGTCCGTCGTCGGGAAGGGAGGCCGTCCGGAGACGGAGGCCG
>NZ_JBNFOB010000259.1:0-3058 GCF_057364565.1 Micrococcus sp. LASM2_SD2
GCCCGGGAGGGGCCGAAGACGTCGCGCCGGCGGCGCGCAGGGCGTCGGAGACGCCGGCGGCCAGCGGGGCCTCCGGTCCGACCACCACGAGGTCGGCCTTCACCTGACCGGCGAGGGCCACCACGGCGTCGACGTCGGACGCATCCACCGAGGAGTGCAGCGTGGCCTGGTCCGCCATACCGACGTTGCCGGGCGCGACGTGCAGCTGCTTCACCTCCGGGTCCCGGGCGAGGGTGCGGATCAGGGCATGTTCGCGGCCGCCGTTGCCAAGCACGAGGATCTTCACGTCCTCCAGGGTACGTGGCACCGCCCACATCCGGGTGTGCCCGTAGGCTGGTGACCATGACGATGCCCGGACTGCCCTCTGACGACCGTTCCAGCGACCCGCGCCGCCCCAGGCGCTCCACCGCCTCCGGTGGCCCCGGTCTGCGCACGGCGTTCACCTTCATGATCGTGTGGTTCTCCTGCGCGCTGATCGGCGCCTACGCCACGCGTCTGATGGGGTTCCAGCGCGGCGAGTACAGCGTGGGCATGGTGGTGGCGATCCTGGGCCTGTCCTTCCTGGCCGCCGCCGTCGTCACCTGGGCGGTCAAACGGCGTCGCTGACGCGCCGCTGTCCCCTTCCCGACGACGGCACTCACCCCCGGATGATCCGTCGCCTCCGCGCCTCGGCCACCGCCTCAGTGCGTGAGCCGACGCCCAGCTTCTGGAACACGTGCACCAGGTGGGTCTTCACCGTGGCCTCGGAGATGAACAGCTGCCTGGCCGCCGCCTTGTTGCTGACGCCGCGCGCGATGAGCTCCAGCAGCTCGATCTCCCTCGCGGTGAGCACCTCGGAGCCGCCGGCCATCCTGCCCATGAGGCGCTCGGCCACCCCGGGCGCCAGGGCACGCTGCCCCGCGGCGGCCCGGCGCACGGCGGCGGCGATCTCCTCGGAGGCGGCATCCTTGAGCAGGTAGCCGGCCGCTCCGGCGTCGAGGGCGGCGAGGATGTCCGCCTCGGTGTCGAAGGTCGTCAGGATCAGCACGGGCAGGCCCGGGTGCGCCTGCCGCACCGCCCGGGTGGCGGCCACGCCGTCCATGCCCTCGCCCATCTGCAGGTCCATGAGGACCACGTCCGGCAGCCCGCCGTCTTCGGCGACGGCCAGGTCCGCGAGCGCCTGCAGGGCCCGCGGCGCCGTCGCCGGCCTCGGCCACCACCGTCAGGTCCGGGTGGGCCTCGAGCACGGCGCGCACGCCGGCCCGCACCACGGGGTGGTCGTCCACGAGCATCACGTGCAGTCTCATCCTCGGCGCTCCTCCTCGTTCTCCGTCCGCCCGGCCACGGGCACCGTCATCCCGACGACGCTCCCCTCCCCCGGCGCCGACTCCACCGCCACGGTTCCTCCGACGGCCTCCACGCGTTCGCGCACCGCCGCCAGACCGACACCGGTCGATCCGTCGGCACCGTCCTCGGAGGCACCGTGCGGACGCGGGACGTCGGGGGCGAAGCCACGGCCGTCGTCGGCGACGTCCACGGTGACCACACCGTCCAGGTAGGCCACGGACACCCGGCACCGGCTCGCACCGGCGTGCTGGCCGACGTTGGCCAGGGAGGACTGCACGGCCCGCAACAGGGCGGACTCGACGGCCTCGGCCACGGGTGCCGGCGTGCCCTCCACCTGCAGGTCGGCCGCCAGCGGTGACCCAGCGTCCGCCTGGCGGCGGGGCGAAGCCGCGCACGGCGGCCTCCAGCTGCTCCACCAGGGAGCCGCCGTCCCCGCGCAGGTCCCGCACGAAGCGGCGGGACTCGGCGAGGTTCTCCGCGGCGGTCACCCGCACGGTCTCGATCCGCCGGCGGGCCATGCCGGTGTCCTCGGCGTCCAGGGCGTCCTGGGCGGCACGGGAGACCAGGACGATCGAGGCCAGGCCCTGGGTGAGGGTGTCGTGGATCTCGCGGGCCAGGCGCTCGCGCTCGGCGAGCATGCCGGAGCGGTGCTCGGTGCGGGCGAGTTCGGCGCGGGCGGCGAGCAGCTCGGCGGCCAGGGCCCGCTGGCGTTCGGACTCGGCGTGCAGGGCCCGGTAGGCCTGGTACATCACCACGGCCACCACCGCCCCCACGCAGGGGCCGATCACCGCGGCCGGCCGCAGTCCCTCCGGAGCGGAGGCCGAGCCGAGGACCACCACCGCGGTCACCGCCGCCACGGCCACCGGGCCCGGCCAGAACCGGCCCGTGGCCTCGGCGAGCACGTGCTGCACCACGAAGAACAGGGGGAACGCCACCCAGGCGAAGTCCGGGTGGTGCCCCACCAGGACACCCCAGAGGACCACCACCACGGCCAGCCACGCCAGCGCCGCCCCGCGGTGCACCGGGCGTCGGTCCCGCCACCGGCGGCGTTCGGCCACGGTGCCGGCCAGGTAGACCACGGCCAGAACCAGGGCGAGCACCACGGCGGACAGGCCCCGCGGGCCCAGTCCGGGCACGTCCGCCGCACGCTCGGTGAGCGCGCGGACCACGCCCACGGCCAGCAGCACGGCGAAGGACACGTGCAGCACCACGCGCAGGACCGCGAGGATCGACGCCGTCGTGCCGGTGTGTGCGCGCGCATGTGGCTCCATGCCGTTCAGCGTAGGCCCGCAGGCTGTCCCTCGACTCGCGGATCCGCTCGTGCGCACGGGAATCAACCGTTCGATGGACCGGGGATCGCCCGCCGCGGCCGATGTGCGCCCGCGCGGGGCGGCGGAGGCTGGATCCCGTCACGAATCCACCCCTCGGACCAGACAGGTCCCGACCGGAAGAAGGTCCCCATGTTCCTCGCCCTGCGCGACCTGCGCTTCGCCACCGGACGGTTCGCCCTCATGGGCGCTGTGGTGGCCCTGATCAGCCTGCTGCTCGTGATGCTCACCGGCCTGACCGCGGGCCTCGGCGGTCAGAACACCGGCGCCCTGGACCGTCTGGAGTCCCAGGGCGTGCAGCGCCTGGCGTTCGGCGGCGCGCGGCCAGGACCCTGCCGTGGACGTCAGCCGGGCCGAGGTCACCGCCGCCCAGGCGGACGCCTGGCGCGCCACGGACCAGGTGG
>NZ_JBNFOB010000260.1:0-3040 GCF_057364565.1 Micrococcus sp. LASM2_SD2
GGGGCCGCCGCCCGGGTCTGCCCGGACAGCGCCTGCAGGCGCGCCACGAGGTCGGCGGCCTCCTCCTCGGTGGTGACGTGCTCGTCGAGGCGGACCTCGCCGGCGGCGGCGCCCGGGCGAGGCTGGAGGGGCTGCACCTGGATGGTGTCCGTCCCCGGCTGCGACATGGGGGCGACGATCCGGTTGGCCAGGGCGAGGATGGTCTCATCGTTGCGCCAGGCCGTGGTCAGGTGCGAGACGTCGGACGGTCGCAACCTACCGACGGTGGTCCCCTCCCCCGGCTGTCCCCCGCCGTCGTCTGTGAGCGGGGCGGAGCCAGGCGTCGCCGTCCACCCCCCGCCGTCGGTCCGTGCCGGGAAGTGGTGCGGGAAGTCGAAAAGCTGGCCGGCGGAGGCGCCGCGGAAGCCGTAGATGGACTGGTGGGGATCGCCCACCGCCGTGACGCAGTGGCCGACGCCCTCGCCGGAGCCGGCGCCGAAGAGTCCGGCGAAGATCGCCATCTGGGCGTGGGAGGTGTCCTGGAACTCGTCCAGGAGGACCACGCGGTAGCGGTCGCGTTCGATGCGTCCGACCTCGGGGATGTCTGCGGCGATGCGCGCGGCGTGACGGAGCAGGTCGCCGAAGTCCATGACTTCGGCCTCCTCCTTGGCCTCGGTGTAGGCCTCGACCATGTGGGCCATCAGGAGCCGGGCGCGCAGAGAGAAGAGGAGGTCCTCCGCGCCCTTGTTGCGGGCGGCGCCCTTCCGGGTCGGCGGCAGGGCGGCGCCGTGGGCGATCTCCCGGGCCAGGAAGTCACGGACGGTGTCGGGCTCCACGAGGTGCTCGGCCATGTCCCCGGCCAGGCCGAGGGCTCCCGAGACGAGGGTGGACAGTGCGGGGGCGCCCTGCTGGAGGTCCACGTCCGCGTCCTCGGCGATGCGGCGCATCATCCGGAAGGCGTCGGCGTCGGTGATCTGCACGGCCCCGGGCTCGACGCCGATCCGCAGGCCGTGGTCCCGGACGAGGGCCCCCGCGTAGGAGTGGTAGGTGGAGACGGCGGCGCGTCCCAGATCCTCGGCGGTGCCCTCGAACCCGGGGATCTCGAATCCGGGGACGGAGAGCAGCCGTTCGAGGCGCCCGTTGATCCGGTGGGCGAGTTCGCCGGCAGCCTTGCGGGTGAAGGTGACGCCGAGGACCTGATCCGGTCGGACGAGTCCGTTGGCCACGAGCCAGACGACCCGGTCGGCCATGGTCGCGGTCTTGCCGGAGCCTGCGCCGGCCACCACGAGGCGGGGCGTCAGCGGTGCCTGGATGACCTCGGCCTGCTGGGCGGTGGGCTTCAGCCAGGTGCCGCTCTCCTGCTCGGCCGGCGTGGCCAGCAGGCGGGCGAGGTCGTCGGGGCTGTAGCGGATCTGCATGGGCTGCTCCACGGTCTGGTCGGCGGTGCTCGTGTCTGCGGCGGTGGTCAGCGGGTCCATTCGGTCACCTGCCGTCCCTCGGAGCAGAGCGGACAGAGCGCTGCGCTGCGGCAGCGATCGCCCGTGCTGTGCAGCGTCAGGTAGAACGGGCCGACGGTGCGGCCGGCGGCGAGGGCGAGCTGGGCCTGGGCCGCGTCCTCCCGGTCGGCGATGGACGGCTGGTCCTGCACCCGGACCTTGTGCGTCCGGTTGCCGAGCTGCACGAGGGCTCCGGCGGCGCGGTGGGACGTCCCACAGCGCCCTGGCGCAGCTCCGTGCCCTCCGCCAGGAGCGCCCCGGAGGCCAATGCGACCTGATAGGCCATCAGCTGTGGTGAGGACTCCACGAGTGCGTCCGAGGGGATGTTCGACTTCTTGCCCGTCTTGAGGTCCACCACGTAGGGCCGGCCCTCAGCGTCCACCTCGAGGCGGTCGATGACACCGGTGATGCGCACCGTGACGTCGGCCAGGGGCACGGGGACGTCGATGCGCAGCTCCTGCGCGACGCACACGCGCCCGGCAGCGCGGGCCTCAGGCAGGTAGCGGATGAAGGTCTCCACCAGCTCCCGGGCCCGCTCGTGTTCGACCTCTCCGGTCCACCCCTCCGGCAGACCGAGCTCCGGCAGGCGGCGTTCGACCTCCGCGCGAAGCGCTCCGGCGGTCCCTCGGGGTGCGCCTCGCAGATGCTGTGCACGAAGGTGCCGACGGACTGGGCGAGGGTGGCGGCGGCCTCGGCTCCGACCTGGGACATGATCCAGTCGAGCGGATTCTCCAGGAGCATCTGGACTCGCGACGGCGAGAGCCGGACCTCCCCGGCGGGGTCCACCACGGGCTCTTCGGAGGACAGCGGTGCCAGTCCCCACCAGCTGTCCGGGTCCGCGGTCTCGACCCCCTGGGCGGCGAGCCAGGCGAGGCCTGCGGCGGCCTCGGCGACCGCTGTGTCCGTGTCCTCCGGAGCCTCCAGCACCCGGCGGAGCCGGGCGACGAGTGCGCCGGTGGTGAGCGGGTCGGGGACGTCGGTGCAGACGAGCTCGCCGGTGGCGGTGCGCTCGGGCCGGGCGATCAGCTCCAGGAATTCGGACGGGGTCGCCTCGTGGTTCACCACCGCGGTGCCGACGACGGTGTGGCGAGCCCGGGAGACGGCGGTGGAGAAGGTGCGCAGCTCGTCCTGACGGGTCTCCTGCAGGCGGATCCTGTGCGGGGTCGGCCACGGGGCGCCCTCTCGGTGGAGGACGAGGTCGGCCAGGTCCGTGGCGCCGAGCAGCTGGCCGCGCAACCGCGTGTTGGGCCACACCCCGTCCTGGACGCCGACGACCAGCACGGTGTGCCAGCCACGGCCGGCGGCCGATGCGGGGGTGAGCACGTGGACCGCGTCCCGGCCCGAGGCGCCGCGGGCCAGCGAGTCCATCGGCAGGTCCTGGGACTCCATGTAGCGGGAGAAGGCAGCCGGCGCGGCGCCGGGGAACTGGTCCACATAGCGCTCGACCATCTGGAACAGCGCGACGACCGCGTCCAGGTCCGCGTCCGCACGACGGCCCTCCCGGGCCGCGTCCGGGCGGTCCGTCTTGCCGAGGGCCAGGCGGCGCCAGGCCTCGCCGCGCTCGG
>NZ_JBNFOB010000261.1:0-3039 GCF_057364565.1 Micrococcus sp. LASM2_SD2
CCGTCGTCGGGAAGGGACCGGGCCTGCGGGCCCGGTCCGGCGCCGGGTCAGCGGCGGCGGCCGCGCTTCTCGCGCACGCGCATGCCGATCTCGATCGGGGTGCCCACGAAGCCGAAGGTCTCGCGCAGGCGGCGGGTGATGAAGCGGCGGTAGCCCGGGTCCAGGAAGCCCGTGGTGAAGAGCACGAACTTCGGCGGCCGGGAGGACGCCTGGGTGGCGAACAAGATGCGCGGCTGCTTGCCTCCGCGCAGCGGGTGCGGGTGGGCCGCCACGAGCTCGCCGAGGAAGGCGTTGAGCTTGCCGGTGGGGATGCGGGTCTCCCAGGACTCCAGGGCCGTGTCCAGCGCCGGGACCAGGCGGTCCTTGTGCCAGCCGGTCTTCGCGGAGATGTTCACGCGCGGGGCCCAGGCCACATGGGCCAGGTCGCGGTCGATCTCCCGCTCGAGGTCGTGGCGGCGCTCCTCGTCCACCTGGTCCCACTTGTTGTAGGCCAGCACGAGGGCGCGGCCGGACTCCAGGGCCATCTGGACGATGCGCACGTCCTGTTCGGAGATCACCTGGTTCGCCTCGAGCAGCACGACGGCCACCTCGGCACGGTCCAGGGCGGACGCGGTGCGCAGGGACGCGTAGTAGTCCGAGCCGTGGGCCATGTGCTGGCGGCGGCGGATGCCGGCGGTGTCCACGAAGCGCCACAGGCGACCGCCGAGCTCCACGAGCTCGTCCACCGGGTCGCGAGTGGTGCCGGCCAGGTCGTCCACCACCACGCGGTCGGAGCCGGCCAGCTTGTTCAGCAGCGAGGACTTGCCCACGTTCGGACGGCCGATCAGCGCGATGCGGCGCGGGCCGCCGCGCGGGATCAGACCGCCGTAGCCGGACTCCCGCGGCAGCTCCTCGAGGGCGGCGTCCAGCAGGTCCGCCGTGCCCCGGCCGTGGATGGCCGAGACCGGGTACGGGTAGCCGAAGCCCAGGGACCACAGCTGCGCGGCGTCGGCCTCCTGCATGGCGTCGTCCACCTTGTTGGCGGCCACGATCACGGGGCGGCCCTTGCGGCGGAGCATGCTCACCACGGCCTCGTCGGTGGAGGTCATGCCCACGGTGGCGTCCACCACGAACACCACGGCGTCGGCGACGTCGACGGCGAGCTCGGCCTGGTCGGCCACGCGCTTGTGGATGCCCTTGGCGTCGTGCTCCCAGCCGCCGGTGTCCACCACGGTGAACACGCGGCCGTTCCACTCGGCCTCGTAGGAGACGCGGTCGCGGGTGACGCCCGGGACGTCCTCGACGACGGCCTCGCGGCGGCCGATGATGCGGTTGACCAGCGTGGACTTGCCCACGTTCGGGCGGCCCACGATCGCCAGGACCGGCGGGACCGGAGCGTCGGGCAGCTCGGCCTCGTCGTCGTCCCAGCCGGTGAGCAGGGAGGCGTCGTCCTCGTCGAGGTTGTAGTCCTCCAGGCCGGCGCGCAGGGAGGCGGCGCGGGCGTCGGTCTCCTCGTCGGTCATGGCGGCCAGGCGCTCGTCCACCTGGTCCTCGTGCTCGGGGATGTAGTCCTCCCCCTCGACGGGGAGGAGCTTGTCGTTCTCGCTCACGGGCGGGGTCCTTCCACGGCCGGGGCTCCGGCCTGCTGCTGCACGGCGGCCAGCACGGCCGCGACGGTCTGGTCGAAGTCCAGCTCCGAGGAGTCCACGAGGGCCACGCCCTCGGCGGGGCGCTCGAAGCTGGAATGGGCGGAGTCGGTCCGGTCGCGGCCGGCGACCTGCGCCTTCAGGGTCTGGGCGTCCACGCCGGAGGCGGCTGCGGTGAGCTGGCCGGAGCGGCGTGCCATGCGGACCTGCTCGGAGGCGGTCAGCAGGACGCGCGCCTCGGCGTCCGGGGCCACCACGGTGGTCACGTCGCGTCCCTCGGCCACGATCCGGCCGGCGCGCTCGATCTCGTCGCGCTGGCGCCCCTGCAGGATCTCGCGCACCGGGATGATGCAGGCGACCTGGGAGACCACGGCGGTGACCTCGGGGGTGCGGATGGCCTCAGTGACGTCGTGCCCGCCGACGGCGACGTGCTCGACGTCCGGGTCGGTGGACTGGGTCAGCTCCATCTCGCGCACGGCCTCGGTGACGGCCTCGGCGTCGTCCAGGTCCACGCCCTCGTGCACGCAGTGCCAGGCCGCGGCCCGGTACATGGCGCCGGTGTCCAGGTAGACGGCGCCGAGGCAGCGGGCCACCTGCTTGGACACGGAGGACTTGCCGGAGCCGGACGGCCGTCGACGGCCACCACGAGGCGTCCGGAGGCCACGGGGGCGACATCGGTCGGGGTGCCGGTGACGTCGACGACGCCGTCCACGGCCGGGCTCTGAGTCGGGTTCGGGTTCTCGGTCATCTCAGACCACCTTCCATCCGCGTTCGGTCAGGGCGGCCGCCAGCTCCTCGCGGCGGCCGGGCAGCACGGAGATCTCCAGCATGCCCACCTCGTGGCCCGAGGCGTGGTCCATGCGCAGGTCCTCCACGTTGACGCCGGTGTCGCCGGTGGCCTGCAGGACCGCGGCGATCTGTCCGGGAGTGTCGTCCACAACCACGGTCACCACGGCGAAGGCCTGCGGTGGGGCGCCGTGCTTGCCGGGGATGCGGGCCTGTCCGGCGTTGCCCTCGGCGATCAGCTGCGCGATGTCCAGGCGCGCCCCCGGCGCCTCGGGGTCCTCGAGGTGCCGATCAGCCGGTCCAGGTCCGCGCGCACGCCGTGGAGGATGTCCACCAGCCGCGGAGCGTTGCCGGCGAGGATCTGCACCCAGAGCTGCGGGTCGGAGGCGGCGATCCGGGTGGTGTCCCGCAGCCCGTTGCCGGCCAGCGCCAGGGAGGCCGCGGGGGTGTCCTGCAGCCGGGACGCCACCAGGGAGGCGGCGACCTGCGGCAGGTGGGAGATCAGCGCGACGGAGGCGTCGTGCTCCCCCGCGTCCATGGTGTGCACGGTGGCACCGGTGGCGGCGGCCAGCGCCTCGGCGGCGGCGACGGCCTCCGGCGCGGTGTCCGGCTCGGCGCAGACCACCCA
>NZ_JBNFOB010000262.1:0-3023 GCF_057364565.1 Micrococcus sp. LASM2_SD2
CGATGTGGCCGGCCCCGCCACGGAGCGCACCGGCAAGCCGGTGGTCCGCCCCGAGGTCGTCGGCCACCGCGGCGCCTCGGGCTACCGCCCCGAGCACACGCTGGCCTCCTACGAGCTCGCCGCGGCCCAGGGCGCGGACGTGATCGAGCCGGACCTGGTCTCCACTAAGGACGGGGTCCTGGTGGTCCGCCACGAGAACCTCATCACGGACACCACGGACGTGGCCGAGCGCCCCGAGTTCGCGGACCGGAAGACCACCAAGGTGATCGACGGCAAGGAGCTCACCGGCTGGTTCACCGAGGACTTCACCCTGGCCGAGCTGAAGACGCTGCGTGCGAAGGAGCGCCTGCCTCAGGTGCGCCCGGAGTCCGCGTCCTACGACGGCATGTTCGAGGTCCCCACCTTCGCCGAGGTCCTCGAGCTGCGCGAGGAGCTCTCCGCCGAGCACGGCCGCGAGATCGGCGTCATCCCGGAGATCAAGCACCCCACGTACTTCGACTCCATCGGGCTGTCCATGGAGGAGCGCGTGGTGGAGCTGCTCGAGGCGCACCGCCTGAACCGCCCGAACGCCCCGGCCACCGTGCAGTCCTTCGAGTTCGCCAACCTCGAGGACCTCAACCGGAATCTGGGCCTGAAGGCCCCCACCGTGTTCCTGTCCGGCGTGAACGGCGCCCCCTACGACTCCGTGGCCGCCGGCGACGAGCAGCGCGACTACGACTGGTACGGGTCCGAGGCCGGCATGCGCGAGCTGCGCGCCGCGAGGATCGACGTGCTCGGCCCCGCGCTGCCGCAGATCATCACCGTGGACGCGGACGGCACCCTCGGCGAGGACACCGGCTTCGTGGACCGCGCGCACCGGCTCGGCCTCGAGGTGGTCCCGTACACCTTCCGCGCCGAGAACCAGTTCCTCACCCTCGAGTTCCGGTCCTCGGCGGACCCGAACGAGATCGGAGACATGGTCGGGATGGTCCAGCCGTTCCTGGATGCCGGCATCGACGGCCTGTTCACAGACCAGCCCGACCTCGGTGTCGAGGCCGTGGACCGCTGGATGGAGGGCAAGAAGGAGCACCCCGGCAAGGGCAAGGGCGTGGCCCGCGGCCACGTACGCTGATCCGTCCGTGCACTGACCCGTCCCGACGTCGGCCGCCCACCCTGCGTGCGCTGGGTGGGCGGCCGACGTCGTCCCGGGTGGGGCGTCTCGGTGCGGATCCCACGGGGCCGGTGCGGGGTCGGTCGGATGCGAACGGGATCGGCCGGGCGCCGGCCGCGTAGACTCCCGCCCGTGACACCGCTCGATCGCATCCCGGACCGCCGTCCCGTCCCGCCGCACACCGGCCTGACCCTGGAAGATGCCCTGCCGGAGGGCTCGGCGGGTCGTCGCCCGCGGCTGACCACCTCCAAGGCGGAGTTCAGCGCGGCGCTCGCCGAGCTGGTGGCGGGAGCCCAGGGCGCCGGGGCGGAGACGCCGACCGTCGGCATGGTCCCCACCATGGGCGCCCTGCACGGCGGGCACGCTGCGCTGGTGACGAAGGCCCGCGGGGAGAACGACGTGGTGGTCTCCTCGATCTTCGTGAACCCGCTGCAGTTCGGCGACCGCTCGGACCTGGAGCACTATCCGCGCACGCTCGAGGCGGACCTGGACCTGCTGGGCGCCGCCGGCGCGGACCTGGTGTTCGCCCCGACCGTGGACGAGATGTATCCCGGCTACCCGGACGCGCCGATCGTCTCGGTGACCGCAGGCCGCATGGGAGAGGTCCTCGAGGGCGCGTCCCGGCCCGGCCACTTCGACGGGGTCGTCACGGTGGTGGCGAAGCTGTGGAACCTCGCGATCGGCGGTCTGGTGCAGGCCGGGTCCCCGGCCCGGCTGCGTTCCTACTTCGGACAGAAGGACGCCCAGCAGCTGGCGATCCTGCGCCGTCTCGCCCACGACCTGGACGTTCCCGTGGAGGTCCGGCCGGTGGAGATCGTGCGCTCGTCTCAGGGGCTGGCGCTGTCCAGCCGCAACACCCGCCTCGACGAGGCCGGGCTGGAGCGGGCGCTCGTGCTGTCCCGTGCGCTCCGGACGCTCGCCGAGGCCGCCGCGGACGGGGAGCCGGTGGACGTGCAGGCCGCCCGCCAGAAGATCGCGGACGAGCCCGGCGTGGAGCTGGACCACCTCGTGGTGGTGGACCGCGAGACCCTGGAGGAGCTCGGCCCCGAACTGCTCTGCCAGCCGCTGCGCCGGGACGCCCTGGCCCTGGTGGCCGCGTACGTGGAGCCGGTGCGCCTCATCGACAACATGGTGCTCCCCGCCGCGCAGGACTGAGCGGACCGGGCCCGCGGGGGGCGGGGATCCGCCGCGCGAGACCGGCCGCTGCGGCTCACCAGGTGAGCGGCAGGGCCTCCCAGGTCCCCCTGAGTTCGAGGCCGTCCAGCAGGTCGGCGACCTCGTCCGCGGTGGTGGAGACGGACTCCACGCCGTCCTCGCCGGCCGTCGGGCCCTCCGCCCGGACGGTCAGCCGCAGCCGCACCTGCGCATCCGGGTCCCAGCGTCTGCCGGGCTCGGCGGAGGGGAGGTCATACGTGGCGTTCCAGCGGTCCATGCGGCCAGCCTAGAGAGCCGTCCACCGTCGCCGCGTCCCCCCGGAAGGAGGAAGATGACGCCCCCGCCTCGTCCGCGCACCGCAGACGACCTCGCCGCCCTCTTCCGCGTCCACCCCACGCAGGCGGCTCCAGTTCTGCTCGGCTGCCTGCTCACGGTCAGCACGCCCGAGGGAGCCGTCACCGTCCGCCTCACGGAGCTCGAGGCCTACGGGGACCAGGGTGAGGACCCCGGCGCCCACTCCTACCGCGGCCGCACCGAACGGAACGCGGCGCTGTTCGGGCCGCCGCAGCACACGTACGTGTACCTCAACTACGGCATCCACCGCTGTCTGAATCTGGTCGCCCACGAGCCCGACTCGGCCGGCGGCCTCCTCGTCCGTGCCGCCGAGGTGGTGGACGGCCGCGGCCTCGCCGTCCTCCGCCGCGGCCGGGACACCGGC
>NZ_JBNFOB010000263.1:0-3017 GCF_057364565.1 Micrococcus sp. LASM2_SD2
CTCCCCGGCGCGCGGGAGGACCACGACGACGGCCCGCACCGTGCGCCGCCCGCGCACGCGCGGGGCCGTTGCGTATCCCTGTCCCGTCAGGGCAGGGCCGTATCCTGGTTCGTGCGCATCGGAGCCCTGCGGCTCCGGTGCCGGGCCGGTGCGGTCCGGCCCACGCCGCACACGCCGAGTCCCGACCCGCTCGGGGCCCGCCCCGCACACCGTCGTCAGACCCTGAGGAGTCCTGTTCCATGGCACGCATCGGAGAGAGCGCCGACCTGCTGAAGTGCTCGTTCTGCGGGAAGAGCCAGAAGCAGGTCCGCAAGCTCATCGCGGGCCCCGGGGTGTACATCTGCGAGGAGTGCATCGAGCTCTGCAACGAGATCGTCGAGGAGGAGCTCGGGGAGGTCACCGAGGCGGAGGACATGGTCCTGCCGACCCCGCAGGAGATCTTCGACCACCTCGGCCGCTTCGTCATCGGCCAGGAGAACGCCAAGCGCTCTCTCGCCGTGGCCGTCTACAACCACTACAAGCGCGTCCGGAACCCGCAGGCCAAGGGAGCCGAGAGCGCGGACCGCTTCTCCGAGCGCACGGACCTCGCGGACGTGGAGGTCGGCAAGTCCAACATCCTCATCGTGGGCCCCACCGGCTCCGGCAAGACCTACCTGGCCCAGACGCTGGCCCGCCAGCTGAACGTCCCGTTCGCCGTGGCGGACGCCACCAGCCTCACCGAGGCCGGCTACGTGGGCGAGGACGTGGAGAACATCCTCCTCAAGCTCATCCAGGCCGCGGACTTCGACGTGAAGAAGGCCGAGCAGGGCATCATCTACATCGACGAGATCGACAAGATCTCCCGCAAGTCCGAGAACCCGTCCATCACCCGTGACGTCTCCGGCGAGGGCGTGCAGCAGGCCCTGCTGAAGATCCTCGAGGGCACCGTCGCCTCGGTGCCGCCGCAGGGCGGGCGCAAGCACCCGCGCCAGGAGTTCCTGCAGATCGACACCACCAACGTGCTGTTCATCGTGGCCGGTGCGTTCGCCGGCCTGGAGGAGATCATCGGCTCCCGTGCCGGCCGCAAGGGCATCGGCTTCGGCGCCCCGCTGAACCACCTCGGAGACGGGGAGACCTCGTATGCGGACGTACGCCCCGAGGACCTGCTGAAGTTCGGGCTCATCCCCGAGTTCATCGGCCGTCTGCCCGTGATCACCGCGGTGGAGGACCTGACCCACGAGCAGCTGGTGAAGGTGCTCACCGAGCCGAAGAACGCGCTGGTGAAGCAGTACCAGAAGATGTTCCTCATGGACGGAGTGGACCTGGAGTTCGAGGACGACGCCCTGGACGCCGTCGTGGAGCAGGCCGTGGCCCGCGGCACCGGCGCCCGAGGCCTGCGCTCCATCATGGAGGACGTCCTCAAGCCCGTGATGTTCGACCTGCCCTCCCGCACGGACATCGGCGCCGTGGTGATCACCGGCGATGTCGTCCGTGAGGGCGCAGAGCCCACCCTGATCCCCGCGGACGTCGAGCTCTCCCGCCGAGACGCTTCCGCCTGACCGGCACCCGACCCCGGGGGCCGATCAGACGGTCCCCACGAAGGAAGGACCCCACGAATGACCGAGAACGCCGCCCCCACCGTCGGCTTCCACTTCGACCCGACCTGCCCCTTCGCGTGGATCACCTCCCGGTGGATCCTCGAGGTGGAGCAGGTCCGTGACGTGAAGGTCGAGTTCAAGCAGATGTCCCTGTACATGCTGAACGAGGGCCGCGACCTGGACCCGGACTACCGCGCCTCCACCGACCGCGGCCTCATCCCGGGCCGCGCCACCATGTACGTCCGAGAGACCTACGGCCCCGAGGCCCTGGCCGACTGGTACACCGCCCTGGGCACCCGCATCCACAACGAGGGGAACAAGGACTACCCGAAGGTGCTGCGCGCCGCCGCCGAGGAGTTCGGCCACGACGCGGACGCGATCCTCGCCGCCACTGAGTCCGACGCCCTGGACGGCAAGCTCCGTGAGGCCCAGAAGGAGGCCGAAGAGCTCGTCGGCAACGACGTCGGCACCCCGGTGGTGTCCTTCAACGGCACCGCGTTCTTCGGCCCGGTGCTCACCCGCATCCCGCGCGGCGAGGAGGCCGGGCGCATCTTCGACGGCGCCGTGGTCCTGGCCGAGTACCCGTACTTCTACGAGATCAAGCGCGCCCGCACCACCGACCCGCAGTTCGACTGAGCCTCCGCCCCGTCCGCGGGGCCCGCACACGACGACGCCGCGACCCCCGGTGGGGTGCGCGGCCGTCGCCGTGTGCCGGAATCGGGCTCCCCGCAGCCGGGCTCGGGGACGTCGTTCCGGGCCTGCCGGGGTCCCGTCCTCGGCGTTCCGTCAGCACCGGTCGTCGTCCATCGGCTCAGCGAAAGAAGTGGAACGAGCCCTCCCAGCGGCGAGCGTCGGCGAACCACTTGCACCTGTGGCCGATTCGCACGGTGTAGCCCTCCATGCGGTAGAGCTTCATCTCGGAATTCATCCTGCTGGTGCAGTGGTGAAAGTTGCCGTTCGTGATGACGACCGTGCTGCCGGCCTCGGCAGGCGGAGGTGTCGCGAGAGCCGTTCCGCCCACGGCGAGCATCGCAGCGGCGAAGACGGCGCCCATGCGGGCTCGAAGTGGGCGGTGTGCCGTCGGTGTGGTGGTCACGGTGCTTTTCTTCCCCTCGGTGATGCGTGTCACACTAGCGCCGTCGGTTCGAGATGGCCACACCTGCCGTCCACTGGTTCAGCGGAACATCTGCTCCTCAGCCCCGCGCGATGCGACCGGCGGCGCGGATCATCGGCACCTGCAGCGGGAGCCTGCCGAGCGCGAGGGCGCGCCGCGGCCAGGAGCGGCCACGCCAGCGCCAGGCCATCCACGCGTTGCCCGGCCACACTCCCATGTTGGCGACCAGGTTCGCGACGGCGAGCACGACGGTGCCCGTCGTGATCGAGGTGGGGAGCCGGTCCGGCCCGGAGGCGAGGCGGGGAGCGGTGCCCGTGCGCTCGGCT
>NZ_JBNFOB010000264.1:0-2979 GCF_057364565.1 Micrococcus sp. LASM2_SD2
GGACGGGCAGGGCGGGGCCCAGGCCGGTGTCGCCGGCGTCAGGCAGGCCTGCGCGCCGTCATGACCGGGGCCCGGGGCGTCCGCGGGGGTCGCGCTGTCCCGGGGGCTCACGAGGTCGCCAGGATCGCCCCGGCGTCCTCCATCTCCTCCAGGGCCGCCTCGGCGGTGTCCTGGGCCACGCCGGCCACCAGGTCCGTCAGCACGGTGACCTCGTAGCCGTTCTCGATGCCGTCCAGCACGGTGGCCTTCACGCAGTGGTCCGTGGCGATGCCCACCACCGTGAGCGCCTCCACGTCCTGGGAGCGTAGCCACTCGTCAAGGGTCTCGGCACCGGCCGCCACGGCGTCGGCCGCGGCCCGGGTGGCGCCGTAGGGGCCGACCGGGGCGCCGGCGCCCTCGCCGGAGCGGACCTCGTCCGGTTCGCCGAGCTGGCCGTCGAAGCCGGAGTAGGAGGCCGTATGCAGGCCCTTGAGGAACTGCGCGTCCGGGCGGACCTCCTCCATGTCCAGGTCCTCGTGCAGCTCGGCGCCGGCGGTGCCGGCCACGCAGTGCACCGGCCAGGACACGGCGAAGTCCGGCTCCTGACCGGCGGCGGCGAAGTGCTCGCCCGGGTCCACGTGCCAGTCGCGGGTGGTCACCACGAGGTCGTAGTCGTCCCGGCGGGCGGCCAGGTGCTCGGTGACGGCGGCGGCCACGGCGGCACCGTCGGCGGTCGCCAGGGACCCTCCTTCGCAGAAGTCGTTCTGTACGTCCACGATCACCAGGGCGCGGGTCAGCTCGGTCACGGCGGTCCTCCTCAGGATTCCTGGAACAGGGTCGGGATGGCGGGCTCGCCGGGCTGCAGGCGGCCCACGGAGGCGGGGAGCTCGGCCAGGGAGGCCCGGTGACGCTCGGCGGCGCGGGTCACGGCCTCCGGGCCGGTCCAGCCCGGCTGCCGCTCTCCGTCCACCACGAACTCGTGCAGCAGCGGGCGGTCGTCGGCGTCGGCTTCCGGAGAGCGGTTCACTCCCACCAGCTCGGCGACGGCGCGGCCGCGGGTGTCCCGGCGGCGGGCGGCGTCCTTGCGGCCGCCCCTGGAGGTCTTGCCCTTGGCGGCCTTGGCCACGTCCGCCACTCGCCGTCCCCGTCCTGGCGGGCGACGAGCTTGTAGACCATGGAGGCGGTCGGCGCGCCGGAGCCGGTGACCAGGCGCGTGCCCACGCCGTAGGAGTCCACGGGGGCCGAACGCAGGTGCGCGATCGCGTACTCGTCCAGGTCCGAGGTCACCATGATGCCGGTCTGCGTGTTGCCGAGCTCGTCCAGCAGCTCGCGCACGGAGTGGGCCTGGGAGACGAGGTCGCCGGAGTCGAGGCGCACGTTCCGCAGGTCCGTGCCGGCCACCTCGACCGCGGTGCGCACGCCCTGCTCCACGTCATAGGTGTCCACGAGGAGGGTGGTGTCCGCGCCGAGGGCCGCGACCTGGGCCTCGAAGGCGGCGCGCTCGGAGTCGTGCAGCAGGGTGAAGGAGTGGGCGGCGGTGCCGCCGGTGACGATCCCGTAGCGGCGGGCGGCCTCGAGGTTGGAGGTGGAGGAGAATCCGGCGATCACCGCGGCGCGGGCGGCGGCCACGGCCGACTCCTCATGGGTGCGACGCGAGCCCATCTCGATGCACGGGCGGCCCGCCGCCACCGCGGTCATGCGGGAGGCGGCGGAGGCCACGGCGGAGTCGTAGTTCATCACCGAGAGCAGGAACGTCTCGAGGATGCAGGCCTCGGCGAAGGTGGACTCGACCTGGAGGATCGGGGAGTGCGGGAAGTAGGCCTCGCCCTCGGCATAGCCGATGATCGTGCCGGAGAAGCGGAAGTCGGCGAGCCACTGCAGTGTGGCGTCGTCCACCACCTTCGTGTCCGCCAGGTGGTCCAGCTCGGAGGTGCCGAAGCGGAACCGGGACAGGCCCTCGAGGATGCGGCCGGTGCCGGCCACCACGCCGTAGCGGCGGCCGGCCGGGAGGCGGCGACTGAACAGCTCGAAGCGGCTGCGCCGTTCGGCGGTGCCGGCCTTCAGGGACGCCTGGAGCATGGTGAGCTCGTAGTGGTCCGTCATCAGGGCGGTGGTGGTCTGCCACGGCTCGCGGTGCGCGGTGTCCTGGGTGCTCTCGGAGTGCATCACGTGAGCCAGCCTATGCCACGGTGTGGCGGGGTCCACGGTCTGTTCCGGCCCCTTTCCTGGGAGGATCCCGAGTAGGATGGTCCGCATGTCGATGACGGAATCGGGTGTCCCCGGCCCCCTCGGTGCCGCGGACACCGCCTTGCTGGAGCGCCCGGATCCGGCCGCGCTCGCGGACCGTCCCTGGAACGTCGTCGTGTGGGACGACCCCGTGAACCTGATGAGCTACGTGGCCTTCGTCTTCCGCAGCCACTTCGGCTACTCCGCCGCGAAGGCGCACGCCCTGATGATGCAGGTCCATGAGAACGGCCGCGCCGTGGTGGCGCGCGCCGGCCGCGAGACCGCGGAGCGCCACGTGGGCGCCATGCAGGGCTTCGGACTGTGGGCCACGCTCGAAGAGGCGGAGGACTGAGCGCGTGGCCGAGGGATTCCGTTGGACGCGGCGGGGCTACACGGCCCGCCTGGAGCCTGCCGAGGCGCGCCTGCTGCGCGGTCTCTTCAAGGACGTCGACACGCTGCTGACCGGTCGCCGCGAGGACGCGGCCGAGGAGTCGGCCGCCCCGGCCCGAGACGCCTCCTCCACCGCGCCGGGCGGGATGGGCCCGGGACAGGACCCGACGACGGCCGACGCCTCCGCGGCGGACGTCGCCTCGCCGTCCGGGGTCTCGGAAGCCGACGCGGACGGCGCGTCCGTGCCGGACGACGCCTTCTGGTCCCTGGTGTCAGGACTGAGCCTGGGCGCCTCCACCCGTGAGGCGCCCACGGACCCGGCGCTGCTGCGCCTGCTGCCGCCGGCCTTCGGGGACCGACCGGCGCCGGGGCGGACGCGGACGC
>NZ_JBNFOB010000265.1:0-2974 GCF_057364565.1 Micrococcus sp. LASM2_SD2
ACCGGCGGGTGGCGGGGCCGGTCCGGGCGAGGGGCCGTCGTCGTGCTCCGGGCGGAGCGTCAGAGGTCCACCTCGGTGGGGTTGAGGACCCGGCGCAGGAAGTCCTGCGTGCGCGGCTGCTGCGGATCCGCGATGACGTCCGCGGCGCGGCCCTGCTCGACCACGACTCCGCCGTCCATGAAGACCACGCGGTCCGCGACCTCGCGGGCGAAGCCCATCTCATGGGTCACCACGAGCATGGTCATGCCGTCCTTCGCCAGCTGACGCATGATGGCGAGCACCTCGCCGACCGTCTCCGGGTCGAGGGCGGAGGTGGGCTCGTCGAACAGCATCAGCTGCGGGTCCATGGACAGGGCGCGTGCGATCGCCACACGCTGCTGCTGGCCGCCGGAGAGCTGGTCTGGGTAGCGGTCCGCGAGCTCGCCGAGGCCCACCCTCCGCAGCTGACGGCGGGCGACCTTCTGGGCCTCCTCCTTGCCGCGCTTGAGGACCTTCATCTGCGCGACCGTGCAGTTCTCCATTACCGTCAGGTGCGGGAACAGGTTGAACTGTTGGAACACCATGCCGACGTGGCGACGCATCGTGTCGATGTCCACGTCCGGATCGGTCACGGTGAACTCGCCGATCTCCACGGTGCCGCTGTTCGGGGTCTCCAGCAGATTCACGCAGCGCAGCAGCGTGGACTTGCCCGAGCCCGAGGGGCCGATCAGGCAGACGACCTCACCGGGGGCGACGTCCAGGTCGATGCCCTTGAGGACGTGGTTCGTCCCGTAGGACTTGTTCAGGTCCTTGATGGTGACGCGGGTGGCGTGGACCTGGCGCAGGGAGCCGGTGGTCGGCGGGTGCGGGTCCGTGCCTGGGGAATGCTGGGTGTTCTCGGTCATCTCAGGCCTTCTTCCGGGCGGTCTTGGACTCGAAGCGGCGCGCCAGCAGGGACAGCGGCACCGTGATCACCAGGTACAGGACACCGGCCACGACGATCGGGGTCATGCCGGCGCCGAGCGAGGCGATGCCGTCGCGGCCGAACTTCGTCAGGTCGTACTGGAACACGGCGAGGCCGAGTACGTAGACCAGGGAGGAGTCCTTGGTCAGCAGGATGACCTCGTTCGTCAGCGGGGGCAGCACGATGCGGAACGCCTGCGGGATGACGATGGTGACCATCGCACGCCAGGCGGGCATGCCGAGGGAGCGCGCGGCCTCCATCTGGCCCTTCGGGACGGCCTGCAGGCCGGCGCGCAGGGTCTCTGCGATGTACGCGGACGCCACCAGCCCGAGGGCCAGGCAGACGACCAGCGGGATCGGCCAGCTCACGCCGAAGGCGAAGGGGACGCCGTAGCCGAGGGCCAGGAACACCAGCAGCGCCGGGACGCCGCGGAAGAACTCCACGTAGGCCGTGGCGATCCAGCGGTACGGAGGGAAGGAGCTCATGCGCATCAGCGCCAGGAGCATGCCGCCGACCAGGCCGAGGACGAACGAGGTGACCGTGTAGAAGAGGGTGTTGCCCAGGCCGACGAGGATGATGTCCGGGAACATGGCGCCCACGGCACCGAAGTTGAAGACGTTCTCGCCCAGGGCGGTCCAGTCCACGAGGATCGCCAGGAGCACGATCGCCAGGACGAAGACGCCGGCCTGGATCGCGAGGGAGATGTTCCTGCGGCGGCGGGCCGCGCCCGGCCTCGGAGCCGGGGACTCGGTCCCGCGGGTGCCCTGCGGGGCGGGGGTCTGCTGTGTGGTGCTCACTGGTAGTCCTCCTGGACGTGTCCGAACCACTTGTCCTGCAGCTCGGCGACCTTGCCCTCCGTGCGCAGCTCCTGCAGGGAGCGGTCCACGGCGGAGAGGAGCTGGGCCCTCTCGGCGCCGACGGCCATGCCGAGCTGCTCGCCGGTCGGCAGCTCCTCGACGATCTCGAAGCGGTCGTCGTCCTTCAGCTCGTAGAGCAGCACGGACTGGTTGCCGAGGGTGGCGTCCACGTTGCCGGCCTTGAGGGCCTGCACCTGCATGCCGCCGTCCTCGTACTGGACCACGTTCAGGCCCTGTTCCTTGGAGTACTCGTCTCCGGTGGTGGCGGCCTGGACGCCCACGCGGGCGTCTCCGAGGCCGTCGACGGAGTCGAAGCCCTTGTCCTTGCGGGCGACGAGCACGAGGTCGTCGTCCAGATACGGGCTGGTGAACGCCATGACGCGCTGACGGGCGTCGGTGATCGAGATGGAGGAGGCGTTGAGGTCGCAGCTCGTCAGGGAGGCGCCGGACTCGATGGCCTCGAAGGAGGAGTCGACGATCTTGACCTGGAGCTCGAGCTTCTCGGCGATCGCCTCGACGAGCTCGATGTCGTAGCCGGTGATCTCGCCGCCCTGCTCAAACTCGAACGGCGGGTAGGGGATGTCCGAGCACACCGTGAGGGTGCCCGGTTCCACCAGCTGATAGGAGGAGGAGAGGTGCTCGTCGGAGCCGACCGCCTGGGAGGACGAGGTGCCGCCGATGACGGCGCAGCCCGAGAGGGCGAGCGCGCCGGTGCAGGCGGCGGCGACGGCGACGGCACGGGGGTGCGTGCGTGACATGGGACTGCCTTCGTTCGGCGGGGCGTGCGCCCCGTCGGTCCTGTGGTCAGGGGGCGCCGTGGGTGTCCCCGGCGGGGAGGACGGCGCCCTTGATCGCCACACTATAGATGTAGTCCAGCTCACATGTCTCGGATTGTCGGACAAAGCGAGTCACATCGTGACCCGATCCCAGCCCGGACACAGCTGAGGGGCGGCGGTCCCCGTCAGGGGCGGTCCGCGGCGAGCCCCGCCAGGGCCTGCAGATGCAGGGTCAGGGCCCAGGGCAGTTCGGCGTCCAGACGCCGGGAGCCGTCCACGAGCGCCTCGGTGTCCTCGGCCAGGGGAGGGTGGCCGCCCCGCCTCGGTCCAGCACGGTCAGGGGTGCGCGGGGCACGAATCCCTCGGGCGGCCACGTCCCGGCCGACGGCGCGCAGCTG
>NZ_JBNFOB010000266.1:0-2910 GCF_057364565.1 Micrococcus sp. LASM2_SD2
CCGGGTGGAGCGGGGCAGGGCCGCGGCGGCGTCCGGGTCCTCGCGGGCGGTGCGTGCCCAGGTCAGCAGGGCCGCATGTCCCTCGGGCACGGGGATGCGGCGGCGGGGGACCGAACCGGTGCTCACGGGGCTCAGTCCAGCAGGTCCAGGACCGGCGTGGCGAGCTGGACGGCGCCCACGGGCTCGCCCTTGCCGAGGATCGGCGGGGCCACGCGCCGCAGCACGTCCGGGAGGCGCTCGCCGTCCACCTGGGATGGGGCGAACTGGGCCAGCAGGGCCAGGGCCACCAGGTCTCCGGCGCGGGAGCCGCCGTCCAGGGCCTTCACGGCCACGGCGGTGCCGTCCGGGGCGCCCATGACGGTGACCCCGTCCGCGCCGAGCTTGGCCAGGATCCCGAGCTCCTCCATGACCACGGTGTTCGGCTTCCCCTCGGCCTGCACGGCCCAGGGGTCCTCCAGCATCGCGTTCGCCACGGACACGGCGTGCAGCTCCGCATCCCGGCGCTGCGGGGCACCGGACACCCTGCCGATGCCGCGGGCCAGGCCCGCCAGGGACACCACGGCGGCCGGGGCGCCGCAGCCGTCCACGCCACGTGGGCGATCCGCTCGCCGCAGTACTCCTCGATCACCGCGTCCACCTCCCGCTGCACCGGGTGCTCGCGCTCCAGGTAGGTGGCGGTGTCATGGCCGGAGGCCACGCAGGCGGCCAGGAACCCGGCGTGCTTGCCGGAGCAGTTGTAGGCCAGCGGGGTCTTCTCGGCGCCGTGGGCGATGTCGTCCGCGTGGCGGGCGATCTCCTCGGCGTCCGCCGGCCAGTCGCCGGGGCACTGCAGGTCCGCCGCCGTCAGCCCGTGGGCCTGCAGGATCCGCTCGGCCAGGTCCCGGTGACGGGCGGTTCCGCGGTGGGAGCCGCAGGCGATGGCGATCTGTTCCCCCTCCAGCCGGGCGCCGTGGCGTAGGGACGCGATCGCCTGGAACGGCTTCAGCGTGGAGCGCGGGTAGATCAGGGCGTCGGCCGGACCGAGCGCGGCCAGCACCTCGCCGTCCGGGCCGGTGACCACCGTGGCGCCGGCGGTGCGGGACTCGAGGAATCCGTTGCGGACCACGTGGACCAGCTCGACGGCATCGGCGAGGGCGAACGTGGCAGAAGGCGTGGGGGAGCTCATGCCCACCAGGGTAGTGGCGTGCGGTGTCCCACCCCGGACGAGGGTGCAGTCGTTGTGGCGTCAGCGGCGTGGAGGCAACAACGAGTGCCCCCTCGTCGGAGGGATCAGGACAGCCGCCCGTCCACCATCTCCAGAGTGCGGTCCACGTCCTGGAGGAACTCCGCGTCATGGGTGACCATCAGCGTGGCCGCGCCCTCGTCCCGGGTCAGCTCGCCGAGCAGCGCCACCACGGCGGCCGAGCGCTCCCGGTCCAGGGCGGAGGTCGGCTCGTCCACCAGCAGCAGGGCCGGCCTCGCCATGAGCGCTCGGGCGATGTTCACGCGCTGCCGCTGCCCGCCGGAGAGCTGGTGCGGCCGCTTGTCCATCGCCGCGCCGAGGTCCACCTTCTCCAGCAGCTCGGCCGCCCGCACCCGGGCATCGCGCTTGGCCGACCGGCCGGCGGAGCGGTCCAGGTGCACCGTCAGCTCCAGCTGCTCCCGGGCGGTCAGGGAGGGGATGAGGTTGGGCTGCTGGAACACCACGCCGATCGTCCTTCCCCGCAGCGCCGTCCGCTCGGCCTTCGGCAAGGCGGTGAGGTCCTGCCCGTTGACCACCACCTGCCCGGAGGTCGGGGTGATCAGCCCGGCGGCCACGGCCAGCAGGGAGGACTTTCCGGAGCCGGAGGGCCCGGTCATGGCCGTGTAGACGCCCGGGTACAGGTCGAGGGAGACCTCGTTCAGGGCGCGCAGGGTGCCGCGCTCGCCGTCCGGGTACTCGAGCACCACCTCCCGCAGGGACAGGGCGGGGGCCTCGCCGTGGCGGGAGGAGGAGGTCAGCAGCGGGGTGAGGGTGGTGGTCATCTCAGGTCCTTGTCTGTGCTTTCCGACGACGGACGGGAGCCTTCCGTACGGGACTCGCCGGGCCGTCGTCGTGGGTGGGGAGGGGAAGGCGGGTCAGTTGCCGCCGAGGGCGACGAGCGGGTCCACGCGGACCGTGCGGGCCACGGCCAGGGCGGCGCCGAGCATGCCGAGGACGAAGACGCCGGCGGCGGGGACGAGCACGGTGGCCGCGTCCACGGTGAAGGGCACGGCCTGCGCGGCGAGCAGACCGAGGCCGAAGGCGGCGGTGGTGCCGATTGCCACGCCGACCAGCAGCACCGCCCCGGCCTGGGTCAGGGCGTCCTTGAGCACCCAGCCGGTGGAGCCGCCGAGCGCCTTGAGGACGGCGATCTCCCGGGTGCGCTGCACCGTCCAGATGGACAGGAAGGCGATCACCACCAGAGCCGAGATGGCGTAGAGGAATCCCTGCATGGTCATCAGGGAGCCGTTCTCCGAGGAGTACGCCGGCAGGGCCGCATACGAATCCGGAACGGTGGCCGAGACGGTGTGGGCGTCGGCGTCCGCGGCGGCGGCCACGGCGTCCTGGTCCGCATCGGGGGTGAAGCGCACGGCCAGGGCGGTGCCCTCGGTGTCTGCGGGGGCGTGGGCGGCGGCCCGCCAGTCCTGCAGAGACAGCCAGAGGACCGGGGTGTGCGAGTAGTACTCGGTGCGCTCGATGGCCGCCACCGTCACCACGGTGCCGGAGAGCTCGAGGACGCTGCCCACGGAGGCGTCCAGGTCCTGTGCGGCGGCCTCGCCGAGGACGACCTCGCCGTCCTGCAGGCCGGCGGGGGCGTCGGCCGAGTCCGGGTCCACGCCGACCAGGGCCACCGAGGCGACGCCGGTGGTCGGGATGCCGGAGGTGTCCACGCGGGCGGGGCGGAGGCA
>NZ_JBNFOB010000267.1:0-2888 GCF_057364565.1 Micrococcus sp. LASM2_SD2
GCCGCTTGGGCGTGGGCCACCGCGCCCCAGATCGACCGCACGCACGGCCCGCAGGCAGTCCGCGAGCGCGGCAGCGTCCCGCTGCGGGAAAACGAAGGGGTGCTCGTTGCCGACCACCTCGGGAATGGCCCCCGCATCGGAGGCCACCACCGGAACGCCCGCGGCCATCGCCTCGGCCGTCACCAGGCCGAAGACCTCGGCCCACTGCGACGGCACGGCCAGCACGTCCACGGAAGCCAGGAACTCGGCGGTGTCCTGCCAGCCGAGCACCTGGACGTCCTCACCCGCCGCCTTCAGGGCGGTGGCAAGCTGCTCGGCCTCGTCCTCCGCCACGAACCGGCTCTCCCCCGCGATGCGGAACACGAAAGCACCCGGGTCGGTCTTCCGCAGCAGCGCGGCGGCCTCAAGGAGAGTCACGATGCCCTTGCCCTCGGACAGCCGGCCGAGGAATCCCACGGTCACCGGCTCATCGGCATCGCGGGCCCGCCCTGCCTGCGGCGTCGTCGGACCCGGAACCCAGTTGTGGAGCACGCGGGCCCTGCGGATGCGGTCCGCCGCGAATCGGGAGGGCGCGAGGACCGCGAGTGCGCCGGGACGCGCCAGGGCGGAGAACACGCGCAGAAGCGGCTTCTCGGGCACCTGGTGCAGGTGCACGATCCGCCGCGGCCGGCCGGCCAGGGCCGTGGCCGGCAGCAGCCCGTTGCACCAGGCGACGTCGTCCCCGCCTCGGCCACGGTCCCAGGCCCGGAGCGCGCGCATATACCCCAGTCGTCCGGGCCCACCCACGCGGACCACGTCGAACCCGTCCGCGGCCAGGCGATCGGCGGTCTCGGCCGGGTGGGCCGGAGCCACGACGGCCACGTCCCGCCCCAGCTCGCGCAAGGACGTGGCGAGGTGGTGGAGCATCACCTCGCCGCCACCCACCTCGCCCTGGTTCGCCAGGATCCAGATGCGACCGGTCATCGGACCGACCCCAGGGATCGGGGATGGCTGGCCCGTGCGTCCACGATGGAGCGGACGCGGGTCAGCCCCCGCTTGGCCGCGCGGCCGAGGCGCTCCTCGCCGTACTTCTGTAGGGCCCAGGCGAGCACGGAGACCACGGCCAAGGCCACGAGCATGGCCATGTTCCGACCCACGTACGGCCAGAGAGCATGGATGACCAGATAGCCGGGAATGACGTGGATGATGTACAGGGAGTAGCTGATCCGGCCGTAGAACTGGAAGGGCGGCGTTGTGAGGAGCCAGGTCTTTCGTCGGAGGGCCGCTACAGTGAACAAGGTTGCTGCTGCCAGCACCCAGAACCCAAGGGTCATGTCGCGCAAGACGAACGGACTCACGACAGCCGATGCAAAGGCTGCGGCCACCGCTTTTCGGTGGCGACCCGTCTCCCGTGCCAGGAACACCACCATGCCCAGGACGAACATCGGCGCGTACTCGGCAACAGTGATGTTGTTGACGAGTTTGACCACGTGGGGTCCCCCGCTGGGCGTGGCGCTGCGGCTTGTGAAGTCACGGCCACCACCGTCCAGGACAACGCAGACCAACCCAGACATGCCCACAGGACGAGACGGTCCGACAACCGGCAACGGCTGAGGATGAGGAGGGTCAGGACAAGTGCGTAGAACTGCATCTCGACCGCCAGCGTCCAGTACACGTCGACCACATCGTCGACGAGCAACCATCGTTGCACCATCGTGAGATTGACGAAGATCTGCCCCGGACTCAGCGAGTACCCCGGCACCTGAACGAGGGCGAGGATCACGACGGCGAATGCAAGCGAGAGCCAGTACGGCGGGTACAGCCGCGCCACTCGGGAGATGACGAAATCGCTGGGACGCGAGGCACGGCGCGCGGTCATGAGGATCACGAAACCGCTGATCATGAAAAACAGCTGGACCCCCGTGCCACCCCAGACGAAGTCATGAAAAGCCGGGGGATCGTCGCGGTAGTGGAAATTGTGCGTCCCGCCGTAGTGCGAGAACACCACGGCCAGCGCCGCGATCCCCCGAAGACCGTCCAGCTCCCGGAACCGGGGGCCCGGAACACGCTTCTCGGCCGGGGCCACCGACGCCGATCCTGGCTCGTTCGGGCTCGCTGCGGTCATCGGGTACCCACCTTCCCCACCCGCCACCCGAGCACCTCGAGGGTCGCCTCGGCGGTCGCCCGGGCCATGGTCTCCACATCGCCCACGCGTACCTCGCCCGGGCCCTCGGCCGCGGCACGCATGACGGCGTCGGCGATGGCCGCCGGAGTGGTCTCGTGGACCAGGCGCTCGGGCGGCAGGATCTCACCGTTGCCGCCCACGTCCGTGGCGACGGCGGGCAGGCCCGCGGCCGCGGCGTCGAGCAGGGTGTAGCTGAGGTTCTCCCACGCGGAGAGCTGCGCCAGCACGTCGTGCTCGGCCATGGCCTCCCACGGTTCTACGAAGCCGGGCAGGTCCACCGCATCCGCGACACCGAGCGCCTCGGCCTGGGCGCGCAGCTGCCCCTCCAGGGGACCCGAGCCGGCCAGCGTCAACCGCGTCCCGGGGTCCCGGTCAAGCAAGGCGGGCAGCGCGGCGATCAGCCGGTCGAGGTTCTTCTCGGGCGCCAGCCGGGACAGGGAGAGGATCCGCAGCCCCTCCCCCGGTGCACGCCGCTGCCCCGCGGCCGCGCGCGCACGGCGGCACGTCCACCCCCGTTGGCGCACCACGGTGATAGGCGCCCCCCGTGCCCCACTTGCGACGGAGCACGTCCGCGGTGGACTGCGCCACCGCGATCACGAGGTCCGTGCCGCGCAGCCGGGCGCGGTGCGCGGCGTTTCTTCACTCGGGCGCCGCGGCGCGGTTGTACAGCCCGCTCGTCCGGGGCGGATCCCGTCGCTCGGTGCTGAGCAGCGCCGGCGCACCG
>NZ_JBNFOB010000268.1:0-2865 GCF_057364565.1 Micrococcus sp. LASM2_SD2
GGAGCCGGTCCGGCTCAGTGCTTGGCGTCGCCCCTGGGCGGCGACGCGGCGGCACCGGCGGCGGCGGCCTCCGGGGTCCAGGTAGCGGCCGCCCGGGGTGATCGGCTTCAGGTCCTCGTCCAGCTCGTAGACGAGCGGGATGCCGGTGGGGATGTTGAGGGCGGCGATGTCCTCGTCCGAGATGCCGTCCAGGTGCTTCACCAGCGCACGCAGCGAGTTGCCGTGTGCGGCCACCAGGACCGTCTTGCCGGCCTTCAGGTCCGGGACGATCTCGCCCTCCCAGTACGGCAGCAGACGGTCGATGACCATCTTCAGGGCCTCGGTGCGCGGGGCCTCGTCCCCCAGGTCCGCGTAGCGGACGTCGTCGGCCTGGGAGAACTCGGAGGAGTCGTCCAGCACCGGCGGCGGGGTGTCGAAGGAGCGGCGCCAGATCATGAACTGCTCCTCGCCGAACTCGTCCTTCACCTGGGCCTTGTCCTTGCCCTGCAGGGCGCCGTAGTGGCGCTCGTTGAGGCGCCAGCTGCGCTTGACCGGGATCCACTGGCGGTCGGCGGACTCGAGGGCCAGGTTGGCGGTGGTGATCGCGCGCTTGAGCAGCGAGGTGTGCAGCACGTCCGGGAGCAGGCCCTCGTCCTTGAGGAGCTCACCGCCGCGCGCGGCCTCGTCACGGCCCTTCTGGGTCAGCGGCACATCGACCCAGCCGGTGAACAGGTTCTTCTCGTTCCAGTCGCTCTGGCCGTGACGGAGCAGGACCAGCGTGTAGGTGTTGTTCGCCATGCCGCCAGTCTATGCCGATCCAGGGGCCCTGGCCCGTGCTGGTCGGCGCCTACCCTGGAGGCATGGTCGAGAAGGCACGCCGGCTGCGTCGGGAGCCCGAGGGCGCCGCCGCACGCCGGGGCGTCCGGCCTGCGCGCCCCCAGGGACACGTCACCCGCGGCACCACGGCCGCCCAGCGCATGCGTCGCGTGGACCGCTGGCTGCTGGACGTGCACGGCCCGCTGCTGCGCTCGGTGCCGCGACCGCTGCTGGCGGACGTCGGCTACGGCGCCGAACCCGTCACGGCCGTGGAGCTGCTGCAGCGTGTCCGCACCGTGGCTCCGGACGCGGAGCTGATCGGACTCGAGATCGACCCGGCCCGCGTGGCGCACGCCCGCGCCACGGCCCCGCCCATGGCAGGACTGTCCTGGGCGGTCGGCGGCTTCGAGGTCCCCACGCCGCGTCCGCCGCAGGTGGTGCGGGCCTTCAACGTCCTGCGCCAGTACGACGAGCACGACGTCCCCGAGATCTGGCGGCTGCTCACCGCCGCGCTGGCACCGGGCGGCGTGCTCGTGGAGGGCACCTGCTCGGAGAACGGCCGTCGCGCCGCCTGGGTCGACCTGCGCGCCACGGGACCGGTCTCCCTCACCCTGGCCGCCCGGTTCGGGGAGGTCGAGCGGCCCTCCGAGATCGCCGAGCGGTTGCCGAAGGCGCTGATCCACCGCAACGTGCCCGGCGAGCCGGTGCACGGGTTCCTGGCCGCCGCTGACGCGGCCTGGGCGCTCCACTCCCCCCTGGCGCCCTACGGCATGCGTCAGCGCTGGATGGGGATGTGCCGGACGCTGCGGGACCGCGGCTGGCCGATCCTGGGCCGTCAGACTCAGTGGCGCCGCGGAGAGGTGAGCGTGCGCTGGGAGGCGGTGGCGCCGTCGTCGTCCGAGGACTGACGGGGCCAAGGGGAGGCGCCGACCACGGACGGGGCCCGTCCGGCGCCCGGGGTCACCAGCCGGCGCGACCGCCGCTGTAGAGGTTCATCTGCTCGCGCGGACCCGCCAGGTACACCGCCGCGATGCAGACGGCGATGATGCCGAACATGCCGAGGCCGCCCATGCCCGTGAAGACCCCGAGGGCGCCCACCACGGCGGCGGCGCCGGTGAGCAGCAGCCAGAACCGCTTCTCCCGGATGCCCGCACGGAGGTAGTCCTCCGGGCGACGCCGGGCGGCGTCCACCACGGCCCAGACCTCCAGGGCGAGGGCGACGATGCCGAGGGCGAACATCAGCCAGTACTCGAACATCAGGCCGTACACGAAGGGATGGGTCATGCCCGCCAGTCTACGCGCGCACCTCCCCGCACAGCCGGGAGCGGACCGGGCGTGCCGGGCACCGGGGCCGATAGGCTGGACGGGTGGAACAGCCAGCTGACGCACGCGGCCTCTTCGTGGCCTTCGAGGGACCCGACGGCTCGGGCAAGTCGACCCAGGCCCGCGCCTTCGCGGCCGCCTGGGCGGAGGCCGGACACCCGGTCCACCTGACCCGCGAGCCCGGCGGGACGGACCTCGGCGAGCGCCTGCGCTCCCTGGTCCTGGACCCGGAGCACGCGCCGATCGACCCGCGCACCGAGGCGCTGCTGTTCTCTGCCGCACGCGCCGCCCACGTGCACCGCTGCATCCGCCCGGCCCTCGCGGCCGGGACGACCGTGGTGACGGACCGCTTCATCGACTCCTCGGTGGCCTACCAGGGCGTGGGCCGTGGGCTCGGGGCGGAGCGGATCGCCGAGCTGAACCGGTGGGCCGTGGACGGCACGCTCCCGGACCTCACCGTGGTGCTGGACCTGGACGCGAAGACCGCCGCCGCCCGGCGCACACCGCCCGCCGAGACGGCCGGCGGCGACCGGACCGGACCGGCTCGAGCACGGACGACCGCCCACGCCCACGAGCAGCTGCGCGGCGCCTTCCTGGAGCAGGCCGCCGCCGCCCCCCGAGCGGTACCTGGTGCTGGACGCGACCACCCCCATCGAGCAGCGGACCGCCGAGATCCGGGCCCGCCTGCGGCAGATCGCCGCGGGCCGGGGCCCTGCGCCCCGGACGGTGCCAGCGACCGCGCCGCAG
>NZ_JBNFOB010000269.1:0-2839 GCF_057364565.1 Micrococcus sp. LASM2_SD2
CGCGGCGCGCAGCGCCCCGCTCCGCCGCCGCGGGGCCTCCGGCCCATCCGGACAGCGCGGCGCGGAGGGTCTTCCTCCGCTGGGCGAAGGCGGCGTCCACCACCGCGAAGACGTCCGCGCGGTCCACGTCCGCCACCGGCTGCCGGTCGGCACGTTCGAAGGCCACCAGCCCGGAGTGGATGCGCGGGGCCGGCCAGAACACCTGCGTGCCGATCGTGCCCGCTTTGCGGACCGGGCCATACCAGGCGGCCTTGGCCGAGGGGACGCCGTAGACCTTGGAGCCCGGGCCGGCGGCCAGACGGTCGGCGACCTCCTCCTGCACCATCACCAGCCCGTGGCGGATGCTCGGGAAGCGCTCCAGCACGTGCAGCAGGACGGGGACGGCCACGTTGTACGGCAGGTTGGCCACCAGCGAGGTCGGTGCCCCGTGCGCGGTGGCCGGGCGAACGGCGTCCACGTCCTCGGGCGTGACCTTCATGGCATCGGCGTTCAGGACGGACAGCCGGTCCGAGGCACGCCCGCGCATCGCGGAGGCGGTCTCGGGGAGGCGGGCGGCCGTCGTCGGGTCGATCTCCACGGCGGTCACGGCAGCCGCGGCGTCCATGAGGCCGAGGGTCAGCGAGCCGAGCCCAGGCCCGACCTCCAGGACGTGCTCGTCCGGTGCGAGGCCGGCCTCGGCGACGATGCGGCGGATGGTGTTCGGGTCGATCACGAAGTTCTGCCCCCAGGACTTGGTGGGGCGCAGCTCCAGCTCCGCGGCGATGCGCCGGACGTCCGCGGCACTGAGCAGCGGGGCGGCGGAGGACACGGCGGAGGCGCCGTCGGCGTGATCGGGCATGGACACGAGTCTATCGAGCGCGGACGCACCGCGGCCCGGCCCCTGTGGAGGGACCGGGCCGCAGCGGCACGGACAGGCGCTCAGTACAGGCCGAGCTTGGCCTGGCAGCCGGGCCAGGCGCCCCAGCCGGCGGTGGCGTGGATCTTCTTGCCCATGATGATCTGCTCCTCACGGGAGGCCATGTGCGGCATCGGGGCGTACTGGGTGCCACCGTTGGCGACCCACACGTCCTGCTTGAACTGGATGCCGCCGTAGAAGCCGTTGCCGGAGTTCATGGACCAGTTGCCCCCGGTCTCGCAGTACGCGAGGCGGTCCCACACGGAACCGGACGGGGTGGTGGAGGCGGTACGCTCGACGGCGGCACGCTGCTGGGCGGCCTCCGCGGCGGCACGCTCCTCGGCGGCCTTCTGCTTCTCCGCACGCTCACGGGCGACCTTCTCGGCCCAGGCCTTCTGGGCGGCCTCGCGCTCGGCGACCTTCTCTGCCCAGGCCTGCTTCGCGGCCTCCTGGCGGGCGGCCTCGGCGGCCGCGCGCTCCTGGGCCTCGCGCTCCTCGATGCGGGCCTGCTTCGCCCGGCGATACTCGAAGACCTTGCGCTTCTGGGCCTGCTCCGCGGCCTTCTCGCGGGCCTCGGCCTTCTCGCGGGCCTCGATCCGGGCCTTCTTGGCACGGCGGTACTCGTAGACCTTGCGCTTGTGCGCCTGCTCCGCGGCCTTCTCGGCCTCGGCCTTCTCCGCGGCGGCCTTCTCGTCCTCGGCCTCGCCTGCGTCGGCCTGACGCTCGACGTCCCCGCCCTTCGCGGTCTCGTCCTTCTCCACCTGGGCCACGCGGTCCAGTTCCACGGTCCGCTGGTCCGCCTGGACCTGCTCGTCCTGGCCGGCGCAGGCGGTCAGGCCGAGGGCGGCGATCGCGGCGACGGCGGCCACACGGCCATGACGGGACGAACGCAGAATCGGGGCAGACAGCATGAAGCCTTCTCTCCTGTACAGGACTCGGACGCTCGGACGCAGGTGGACGGCATCTCAGCCGTTCCGCGGCGGCGGTTCACGCCGACACAGCGAGCCATCACGAGATGAACAGGCTCGACGATAACGAGATGGTCACGATAGATCAAGGAACGGTGACGAACCACACCGGAGCACCCGTCCCTGCTCACATCCGGGCGTGGGGCGTAGGCTGGCCCGAACGAGGCCGCCCGCAACGCGTGCGGCCTGCAGTCCGCCTGCCCCGCCTGACAGGAGTCCATGCCCATGCGTCCCGGCACCCCCGCCTTCACCGATCTGACCGACGCCCTCATCGCGAGGATCCAGGAGGTGGTCGAGGGCAAGCCCGAGGCCGTCCGGACCGCGGTGCTGGTGCAGCTGGCCGGCGGCCACCTGCTCGTGGAGGACGTCCCGGGCGTGGGCAAGACCCTGCTCGCCCGCACGCTCGCCGGGGCCCTCGGCGGCAGCGTGAACCGCATCCAGTTCACCCCGGACCTGCTGCCGGCGGACATCACCGGCGTCTCCGTGTTCCACCAGGAACGCCACGACTTCCAGTTCCGCCCCGGGCCGGTCTTCGCGCACCTGGTGATCGCGGACGAGATCAACCGCGCCTCCGCCAAGACCCAGGCCGCCCTCCTGGAGGCCATGGAGGAGCACCGGGTGTCCGTGGACGGCACCACCCACCGGCTGCCGGACCCGTTCATGGTGGTGGCCACCCAGAACCCGTCCGACTCCCAGGGCACCTATCCGCTCCCGGAGGCGCAGCGCGACCGCTTCATGGCCCGCATCTCCATGGGCTACCCGGACACGGACGCCGAGGTGCTCATGCTGGCCCACCACACGCATGACCCCGAGCACGCGTCCCCCGTCCTGCAGGACTCGGTGGAACCGGTGACGGACGTGGACACCGCCCGCGAGCTGATCGCGGCCACCGCGATGGTCGCGGTCGGCGAGCCGGTGCGCCGCTACCTCGTGGCGCTCGGCCAGGCCACCCGCGAGCACGCGGATGTGCGCGTGG
>NZ_JBNFOB010000270.1:0-2826 GCF_057364565.1 Micrococcus sp. LASM2_SD2
CCCGGCATGGCGGGGGCGGAATGCGGACACGGGCCCCCGGGGCGCGCCGGGGCGCGGGCTCGGGGAAGGTGTCTTCTGGGGCACGCGGCACCGCTTCCTTGGGCTCGGCCGAGACGGGCTCGGCGGGGCGGGTCGTGCACCGTCGACGTGCGACGGACACGGAACGGCCCCGCCAGTCTACCGGTCCTGCCGACGGCGTCACGGCGGCACGACCTGCGCCGTCACCTGCGGGGCCTGTGGCCACGCCCCGGGCCTCACCTGGTGGCGAACATCCGGCGGCGGGCCTGCCCCGACGCAGACAGCGGGCGGTGCCCGCCACTACGCTGATGGGCATGACCAACGACCCGAAGAACCCCGGATCCGGCGACGAGCGCGACCCCCTGGAGGAGATGCTCGGGCGCCTCTTCGGCGGTCAGGGCCCGGACCCCGAGCAGATCCGCCGCGCCATGGACCAGATGGGCGGCCCCGGCGGCGGTGCCATGCCCGGCTTCGACCCGTCGCAGATGGACCCGGCCATGATGCAGCAGATGATGGCCCAGTTCCAGGCGATGATGAACCCGTCCGCGGGCGGCCAGTCGGACCCGGTGAACTGGGACCTGGCCAAGACCGCGGCCCGCCAGGCCGTGGCCGGCACGGACCCCTCCGTGGGCTCGTTCGCCCGCAAGGAGGTGGACGAGGCGCTCCGGCTGGCCGAGCTGTGGTTGGACGAGGCGACCGACACCGAGCAGTCCGGCCTGATCGGCAAGGCCTGGTCCCGCGCCGAGTGGGTCGAGGCCACCATGGACAGCTGGCGCCGCATGACCGAGCCGGTCGCCACCTCCCTGTCCCGGGCCATGTCCTCCGCGATCGAGCAGCAGCTCTCCGGGCAGATGCCGGAGGAGATGGCCGGCATGCTCGGCGGCATGGAGGGGCTGAAGCCGATGCTGCAGAACATGGGCGGCACCATGTTCGGCCTGCAGCTGGGCTCGGCCGTCGGCGAGATCGGCAAGGACGTCCTCTCCGGCACGGACATCGGTTTCCCGCTGGCCGGCCACACCCTGGCGATGATGCCCGTGAACATCGAGGAGTTCGGAGACGGCCTCTCCGTCCCGGACGACCAGCTGCGCATCTACCTCGCCCTGCGGGAGGTGGCCCGCATGCGCCTGTTCCTGCACTCTCCGTGGCTGGAGCGGGACCTGTTCGCCGCGATCGAGCAGTACGCCGCCGGCATCCGCCTGGACACCGAGGGCATCGAGAACGCCGCCGCGAGCGTGGACCCCATGGACCCGGAGTCCATGCAGCAGGTGTTCGACGGCCGGTCCTTCATCGCCGAGCCGGACGCCACCCAGCGGGCCGCGCTCGAGCAGCTCGAGCTGCTGCTCGCCCTCGTGGAGGGCTGGGTGGACGTGGTGGTCGCCGAGGCGGCCGCACCCCTGGACTATGCGGAGGCCCTGCGCGAGACCATGAACCGCCGCCGCGCCTCCGGCGGTCCCGCCGAGCACGCGTTCGCCGCCCTGGTGGGCCTGGAGCTGCGTCCGCGCCGTCTGCGTGCGGCCTCCGCCCTGTGGGAGGAGATCACGAAGACCCACGGCAAGGAGTACCGCGAGGAGGTCTGGCGCCACCCGGAGCGTCAGCCCACCTCCGAGGACCTCGACGACCCGGCCGGCTACGCGGGGCGCCGGGAGGCCCAGGACAAGAGCACCGACTCGCTCGACGACGAGCTGCGCCGCCTGCTGGACGGCGGGTTCGGGGACGCTCCCAAGGAGAAGTGACCGCCCGACGGCGTCAGGTCTCGGAGTCGGAGTCCTCGTCCGGCACGGTGTCCGGGACTGAGCCCGGGGTGAGCCCGCGGCCGGTGGCATGGGTGACGCCCTGGAGGAAGGCCATCGCCTCGGCGTACCGGCGGTAGCGGGCGACGAGCTGGCGGAAGGCCGGTCCGTGCCCGGACTCGAGCAGGTGGGCCAGCTCGTGGACCACCACCGCGTCCAGGACCCATTCCGGCATGCCGTGCAGCTGGGTCGAGATCCGGATCGTCCGTCGGGCGGGGGTGCAGGAGCCCCACCGCTGCCGCTGCCGAGTGGACCAGGCGACCGACGCCGGGCGGGGCGCCTCCGGCAGGAGACGGGCCCGAAGCCGCTCCGCGCGGGAGGCGAGCGAGCCGTCGTCGGGGGCGGTGCCGTCGTCGTGGGGCGAGGGAGGTGCCGGAGCTCTGGCGACCATCCGTTCGATCCACTGGCGCTCCTCCCCCGTCGGCAGGCCGGCGGGCAGGGAGATGCGCAGCCGGCCGTCCCGCCAGACGGCGGAGACCGTGCGTCGGCGTGCCGTGGAGCGGATCAGCGTGAGCGGGACGCCGTGCATCTCGGTGAGCTCCGTGGTCCGCACCGCGGGTGCACCGTGGCCACGGGCACGGGGCGCGACGGCACGGGGCGGACGCGAACGATGGGATCCGGCGGTGGACGGCATCCCCACATTGTGCCCCGGACGGGACGGCGCGCGTGTCGGCTGTGGAGGACGGGAGCGGAGGGACCGGCCCCGCCTGTGGACGGCCGGGCCCCGGGATCGTCAGCCTGCGACGCTGGAGGCACGTCCGCGGCACGGGGCCGCGGACACCGCCAGGGGAGGCGGCACCAGCGGAGGGGTGAAGGATGCGGATCGATCCGAGGACGGCGCGAGTGCGTGTCGGAGACGGACAGGTGCAGCTGGGCAACGGGCCCGACGCCGTGGTGGTGGACGTCCGACCGCGCGGGGTGCGCACGCTGCTGGCGGAGCTGGCGGCGGGGACACACGGGACCCCGGCCCAGGCCGTGCCCGCCCTGTCCCGCCGGTGTGGCCTGCCCGAGGCCGAGG
>NZ_JBNFOB010000271.1:0-2825 GCF_057364565.1 Micrococcus sp. LASM2_SD2
CCAGCTGCACGCCCCGCCCCGGCGACGAGGTGAAGGCCGGTCAGACCCTCATGACCCTGCACACGGACACCCCGGAGCGCTTCGAGCGCGCCCAGGCTGCCCTCGCCGGCGGCTGGGCCGTGGAGCAGGCCGACGCCGAGCGTGCCGCCTCCCTGCGCGGCCGCTCCGTCGTGCTCGACGAGATCCGCTGACCGGGCCCCGTCCGCCGTGCTCGCCTGGCTCGAGGAGTCCATCCTCCACGCCGCCTCCCAGTGGTGGGTCCTGCCCGTCACGGGTCTGCTGTGCCTGCTGGACGGGATCGTCCCGGCCTTCCCCTCCGAGTCCGTGCTGGTCGCACTCGCGGCGATCGTCAGGGACGGGGAGCCGTTCGCGCTCACGGCCCTGTGGGCGGTGGGCGCGGTCGGCGCGTTCTGCGGGGACAACCTCGCGTACCTGATCGGCCGCACGGTCGGCACGGACCGCTGGCGCTGGATGCGGTCCAGGGCCGTGGCCGGGGCCATGGGGATGGCCCGCCGTAACCTGGACCGCCGTGGCGCGTTCCTGCTGTTCACGGCCCGCTTCGTCCCCGGCGGCCGGGTGGCGGTGAACCTCACCGCCGGCGCCACCCGGTACTCCTACCTGCGCTTCGTCCTGCTGGACGCGGTCTCCTGCATGGCCTGGTCCGCCTATTCGATCCTCATCGCCCGCGTGACCACCGGCTGGCTGGAGAGCCCGCTGGCCAAGATCGCGGTGTCCCTGGCCGGAGCGTTCGTGGTCGGCCTGATCATGGACCGGATCATCCACCTGGCCCTCACCCGCCGGGACCGGGCCGCGGCCCGCCGCCCGGATACGGCCCGGGGCGCCTGAACGCCTCGAACGGCGTCCGGGCCCTGCCGTAGACTCCGAGGCGTGACTGAGAGCATCCCCACCACCGACGCCCCGAGCCCCCTGGACATCGACCTCGCGGCCCTGCCGAAGGTCTCCCTGCACGACCATCTGGACGGCGGCCTGCGTGTGGCCACCGTCCTCGAGCTCGCCCGTGAGGCGGGAACCGAGGTCCCGGCCGAGACCGAGGAGGAGCTCGCCGCCTGGATCCACGCCCACGCCAACGGCGAGTCGCTCGAGAAGTACCTCGAGGTGTTCGCGCTGACCACGTCCGTCATGCAGACCCGTGAGCAGCTGCGCCGCGTGGCCCGCGAGTTCGTGGAGGACCTCGTGGAGGACGGCGTGGTCTACGGGGAGATCCGCTGGGCCCCCGAGCAGCACCTGGCCGGCGGCCTGTCCCTGGACGAGGCCGTCGAGGCCGTGCAGGAGGGCCTGGACGAGGCCGTGGCGGCCGCCGTGGAGGACGGCCGGGACATCTCCGTGGGTCAGCTGGTCACCGCCATGCGGCACGCGGACCGCGCCCAGGAGATCGCGGAGCTGGCCGTGCGCCACCGGGACCGCGGCGTCGTGGGCTTCGACATCGCCGGCGCCGAGGCGGGCTTCCCGCCCTCACGGTTCGCGGACGCCTTCACCTGGCTCGCGCAGCAGCACCTGCCGGTGACGGTGCACGCGGGGGAGGGCGACGGCCTCGCCTCCGTGCAGGATGCGCTCGTCAGCGGCCGCGCGCAGCGCCTGGGCCACGGCGTCCGCCTGGCCGAAGACATCTCCGTGGAGTTTGGTGCGGTGGACGAGGACGGCGAGCAGCTGGACGCGGACACCGGCCTCGTGGAGCTCGGCCCCACCGCCGCCTGGGTGCGGGACCGCCAGATCGCCCTCGAGGTGTGTCCGTCCTCGAACCTGCAGACCGGCGCCGTGGACCCGGCGAAGGGCATCGAGGGCCATCCGATCGACCTGCTCATGCAGCTCGGCTTCCGCATCACTGTGAACACGGACAACCGTCTCGTCTCGGACGTCTCCCTGACGGACGAGCTGTACCTGCTGGCCGAGACCTTCGGCTACACCCTGTCCCAGCTGCTGGACCTGCAGCTCAACGCCGCCGAGGCCGCGTTCCTGCCGGTGGAGGAGCGCGAGGAGCTCGCCGAGCTGCTCGTGGCCGCCTGGAACCCGGTGATCGCCGGCTCCGGCGACGCCCCGCGCCTGGCCGAGCTGCCCGCCGACGACGCCGAGCAGGACTGACACCGAGCACGCATGGGCGCCCAGGTCGAGAAGCTGGTGTGGGTGGTCGCGCAGCTGCGCCGCCACTGCCCCTGGACCCGGACGCTCACGCATGACCGGCTCACGGAGTACCTCGTCGAGGAGGCCTACGAGGCCGTCGAGGCGATCGAGACCGGCGCGGACGAGCGCACCCTCCGCTCCGAGCTCGGCGACGTGCTCTTCCAGGTGGTCCTGCACTCCGCGATCGCCCAGGACCGCGGCGCCTTCGCCATGGAGGACGTGGCCGAGGCCATCACCGCCAAGATGCTGCGCCGCAACCCGCACGTCTTCACCCCGGAGGGCGACCTGCGCCCGGCGGACGAGCTGCGGGACATCACCGTCGCACAGCTCGAACGTCAGTGGGAGGCCGTCAAGGCCCGGGAGAAGGCGGCGGCCGCCGCGCCTGCCGACGGCCGCACGGACACCGTCGGCTCCGCCCCACCCGGCGCCGCTCCCGAGGGGAGCGGACATCCGGGGGAGGGCGCCGTCGGTCGGGACGCCGGGGGGAGGAGCCCGCTGAGGAGATTACGACGACGGACGCGGCCCTGGCGGACCTGCTCGCCTCCCTGCCCAGCCCGGGAGTGGTATATGCTCGGCCGCGAGGGGGCGGAGGCCGCCTCGATCAGGTCGGGGTCCGCGGGCACCTCGACGGCGGCGAGGACCTTCTCCTTCTCCGCCCGCAGATGGTCCGCGTCGAAGGACAGCGG
>NZ_JBNFOB010000272.1:0-2808 GCF_057364565.1 Micrococcus sp. LASM2_SD2
GGGTCGCGGAGGCGGAGACCGCGGTCACCGCCAGCGTGGCCCCGGCCAGCACGAGCAGCACGCCCACGACCCACCGGCCGACCCTTCGGGCGATGGTCAGCGCCAGCGCGGCGGCCAGGACCACGAAGGCCATGGCGCTGGTGACGCCCGAGGCGTCGGAGCCGTCCGCGGTTACCTCTGCGACGGCGCCGGAGCCCAGACCCGATGCGTGCACCCACGTCTGCCCGGCGGCGAGCAGGACGAGGCCGCCGGCGGCGAGGGCGGCGAAGACGACGGTACGGCGGCGCAGGCTCATGCGAGCTCCTCCATCTCGGACGCGGTCAGCACGGCGCGCAGCGGCGCGGTGGCCTTGGTGACGGTCTCGTCGGCCTCGGACTGCGGGACCGAGTCGGCGACGATGCCGGCGCCGGCCTGCACATGCGCCCGCCCGCGGTGCAGGGTCACAGACCGGATGTTGATGGCCATGTCCATGGTTCCGGCCAGGTCGAAGTAGCCGACCACGCCGCCGTAGGGGCCGCGACGGGTGGGCTCCCACTCGTCCAGCAGCTGCAGGGCGCGGGGCTTCGGGGCGCCGGAGAGGGTGCCGGCCGGGAAGGCCGACCTCAGCACGTCCAGGGCGCTGCGCCCCTCGGCCACGGCACCCTCCACGTGGGAGACCAGGTGGAGGATGTGGCTGAAGGACTCGACCTCCATGAACTGGGAGACCGTCACCGTGCCGGGCGTGCAGACGCGGGAGAGGTCGTTGCGGGAGAGGTCCACGAGCATCACGTGCTCGGCCCGCTCCTTCTCGTCCTCGGACAGGTCCTTGGCGAGCAGGGCGTCGTCCTCGGCGCTGCGGCCGCGGCGGCGCGAACCGGCGATCGGATGGGTGACCACGTGCCGGTCCTCCACGGTGACGAGCGCCTCCGGCGAGGACCCGACGATCTGATACGGCTCGCCCTCGGGGGTCTCGAAGCTGAACAGATACATGTACGGGCTCGGGTTCACCATGCGCAGCACACGGTAGACGGCCAGGCCGTCCGCGGCGGTGTCCACGCTGAAGCGGCGGGACACCACGGCCTGGAAGACCTCGCCGTCCACGATCGCCTGCTTGGCCTTCGCCACGGCCTGGGTGAAGCCGTCCTCGCCCCAGCGGTCCTCGGCCTCGGCCGCGACCTCCTCCGCGGTGGCGCGCAGCCAGCGGTCCGGGACGGCGGTGACCGGGTCGTCCACGGGGGCGGAGAGCCGGGCCACCATCGCGTCGAGACGGGCGACGGCGTCGTCATAGGCGGCATCCGCACCGGTGTCCAGGCCGTTCACGTTGATCGCGTTGGCCACCAGCGTGATGGTGCCCTCGGCGGCGTCGTGCACCGCGAGGTCGGTGACGAGGTTCATGGCCAGCTCCGGCAGGCCGAGGTGGTCCTCCGGGCCGTGCGGCAGGTGCTCGAGGTGGCGGATGACGTCCCAGCCCAGGAAGCCGGTGAGGCCGGAGAGGAAGTGCGGCAGCCCGTCCCCCACGGAGGAGCGGACGCCGGTGCCCAGGGCCGCGAGGGTCTGCTCGAGGACCTCCATGGCGTCGCCCTCGGTGGGCAGGCCGGCCGGCGGGGTGCCCTGCCAGTGCGCCTGCTGCCCCACTGCGGTGAGGGTGGCCGCGGAGCCGGCGCCGATGAAGCTGTACCGGGACCACACGCCGCCCGGCGCCGCCGACTCCATCAGGAAGGTGCCGGGGCGGTCGTCCGCCAGGCGTCGGTAGAGCGCCAGCGGGGTGAGCCCGTCGGCGAGCACGGTGCGCACCACGGGGATGACCCGGGCCTGCCGGGCGAGGGCGAGGAACCGCTCGCGGGAGGGGTGGACGGCACCGGTGGGCACGAGGGCCTCGGCCAGGGCCTCCTCCGAGGCGGTCGCGGCGGCGGTGGTCTCGTGGTGCTGGCTCACGCGGTCCCTCCTCGGGGCTCGACGGTGTCGGTCTCGGCGGTCTCGGCGTCGGGGTCCGCCGAGCGGGGGTCCTGCGGCCGCGCGACCACCCGGCCGGTGAAGCAGGAGGTCGTCTCCGTGTGGCAGGCGGGGCCGGTCTGGTCGACCTGCAGCAGGAGGGTGTCCCGGTCGCAGTCGGCGGACACGGAGAGCACGCGCTGCAGGTGGCCGGAGGTGGCGCCCTTGCGCCACAGCTCGCCGCGGGAGCGGGACCAGTAGGTGGCCCAGCCGGTCTCCAGGGTCAGGCGCAGCGACGCGGCGTCCATCCACGCCATCATGAGGACCTCGCCCGTGTCGTGCTGCTGGGCGATCGCCGGGACGAGGCGGTCGGCGGTGAACGTGAGGGAGTCGACCAGGGCCGAGACGTCGTCGCCGGCCGGGGGCGTGGGGGCGGTGGTCATCCTGCCATTCTAGGGGCGTCGACGGCGCCTGCCCGGGCCCTGATGCCCCGTGCTACGTTGAGCCGGTGAATGCCTCCGACCGTCCGCAGCAGGGTCTCGGCGACGCCGCGACCGAGACCGACTACGCCGCCGCCTCCCGTGCCGCGCTGGTGGAGGCCCTGACGGCGGCGGGCCCGGGCCGGCCGACCCTCTGCGAGGGCTGGCGCACCGAGCACCTGGCCGCGCACGTCGTGCTGCGAGAGACCTCGCCCCTGGCCGTCGGCCTGCTCGTCCCGAAGGCCGCCCAGCGGCTCGAGGAGAAGACGATCGCCCTCGGCGATGCCCACGCGGACGACGAGGGCTACGCCCGGTTGCTCGAGCGGGTGGCCGCCGGTCCCCTGGAGGGTGCCCGCACGGACGCAGGGCACGACGACGGCCAGGTCGCCTCCGGCGCGGACCGCGCCGCGGACTCCGG
>NZ_JBNFOB010000273.1:0-2802 GCF_057364565.1 Micrococcus sp. LASM2_SD2
CACAGCAGGCGCCGGCCGACGGCCCCGGCCGCGGAGGAGACCCTCCCGCCGGTCGTCGAGCAGGCCGAGCCACGCCGCACCGTGGTGCTGCCCACCGTGCCCCGCCCGACCTACCTGGACGCCCCGGAGATGCAGCGTTCGGCGCCGGCCCGCATCGAGACGGAGCCGAAGGCCCCGTCCGGGGACGTGCGCCTGGCCGAGGGCGTTTCGGAGCTGCAGCGCCGCCGGCGCCCGCGCGCAGGCCGCCCCGTCCCTGGACCTGGACTCGGTGCTGGCCCGCCGCCGCGCCTCCTGATCGTCCGCAGGCCGCACGGCCTCCGGCGCCCGTCACCGCACCTGACGCAGAACGGCCCGCTTCCTCAGCCGCGAGGAGGCGGGCCGTTCCGCGTCTGTGGCCGGCTCAGCTCCGCCGGTAGTCGTCCTCGTGGACGAGCCGGTAGCCCACCCCGCGGACGGTGAGGATGCGGTCGGCGCCGATCTTGCCGCGCAGGTAGCGCACGTACACGTCCACCACGTTCGAGCCCGGGTCGAAGTCGTAGCCCCAGACGCTGTCCAGCAGCTGCTCGCGGCTCAGGGCCTGGCCCGGGTGGCGCAGGAACTCCTCGGCAAGGGCGAACTCGCGGGCGGAGAGGTCCACGCTCCGGCCGTCGATCCGCACGTCGTGCGCCACCGGGTCCAGCTCCAGGTCGGCATGGCGGAGCACCGGGTCCTCGGACGTGGCCGGCACGCCGGTGCCGGTGCCTCGCAGCCGCAGCCGGATGCGGGCCACAAGCTCGGCGAAGCGGAAGGGCTTGGGCATGTAGTCGTCCGCGCCGCCGGTCAGGCCGGAGACGGTGTCCTGGGCGGACGAGCGGGCGGTGAGGATGATGACGGGCACGGTCTCGTCGTGCACCCGCAGCCGGCGCAGGACCTCGAAGCCGTCCACGTCCGGCAGGCCCAGGTCCAGGATGATGAGCTCGAACGAGCCGGTCAGCGCCAGTCCCAGGCCCTCCTGGCCCGTCTCGGCGACCGTGACGGAGAAGCCCTCCGCCTTCAGTCCCTTCGTGACGAAGCGGGCGATGCGCTCCTCGTCCTCGATCAGCAGGATCGGCGTCATGGTGTGGGTGCCTCCGGGGCTCGGTCCTTCGGGGGAGTGCGCAGCGGGATCTCCATGGTGAACACCGAGCCGGTGCCCTCCACGGACTCCAGGGTCACACGACCGCCGTGCGCGGCGGCGATCGCGGAGACGATGGTCAGGCCGAGCCCGGAGCCCTCCTGACGGGTGCTGGCGCCGCGGCCGAAGCGCTCGAAGATGCGCTCACGGTCGCCCGCGGCAACGCCGATGCCCTGGTCACGGACCCAGAGGCGGAGCGTGCCGTCATCGACGGCGGTGCCGAGCTGCACCTGGGTACCGTCCTCGGAGTAGCGCACGGCGTTCGAGGCGAGCTGCAGCCAGGCCTGGGTGATGCGCTGGACGTCGAGCATGGCCTCGGTCTCCGCCGTGGACTCCAGGATCCACGTGCGTTCGCCCAGCTGAGCGGCCTTGTCCAGGACGGAGGCGGTCAGGGCGCCGACGTCCACCGGCTCCGGGCGCACGAAGTCCGGGCGGGCGGTCTTGGCCAGCATGACGAGGTCGTCCACCAGCCGGCGCATCCGCTGCAGCTCGTCGAAGGAGATGTCCATGGACTCGCGCACGTCCTCCGGGTCCTCCGGGTCCATGACCTCGAGGTTGCCCTGGACGATGGTGATCGGGGTGCGCAGCTCGTGGCCCACATCGTCCAGCAGCTGGCGCTGGGACGCGAAGGCGGCCTCGAGCCGCTCGAGCATCTCGTTCACGCCGGTGCTGAGGGCGGCCACGTCGTCGTGGCCGCTGACGGGGACGCGGCGGCCGAGGTCGCGCTCGGTGATGGTGCGGACCGTGGAGCTGAGCTGGTCCAGCGGGGTGAACACCCGGCGCAGCATGATCCAGGCCAGCAGCACCACCAGCAGGGAGCACAGCACCGCGGCGAGGGCGTAGCCGGAGTAGGTCTCCTCCAACACGTCGACCTCGGCGTCCATGTCGAACGCCACCAGCAGCGCGCCCCGGTCCTCGGGTGCCGTGCCGCCCACGGGCACCACGGTGGCCCGGTAGGTGGTCTCGGAGGTGGTGACCGTGGAGACGCGGACCGAGTCCCAGTCCTCGCGCTCCAGGGCCCAGGCGACGAGCTCGGGGTCGTCCTCGAGGCGCAGCTCGACGGCGTCGGCCGCGCCGAGGGTGGCCCGGCCGTTCTCCAGTCCGAGCAGTCCCTCGTTGCGGACCGGCAGGGTGCGCACCATGGCGACCTCGATCAGCTCGGCGGCGGAGGAGATCGGCTTGCCCGTCTCCGGGACCACGCCGTTCTCGGACAGCAAGTTCAGCTCTTGGACGGTCCGTCCGAGCGCATCGTCGACCCGTTCGGAGACGGAGGCGCGTTGGAGCATGTAGGCGGTGACGCCGGAGAAGACGAGCGCGGCGATCGTCATGAGGACGACCAGGACCGTCAGACGGACGCGGACGGGAGCGGCGGACCACCGGCGACGGCCCGCATCGCGGTCAGTCGTCGTCCCAGTCGTCATCGTCGTCGTCATCGTCGTCCTCGTCGTCGTCCCAGTCGTCATCATCCCACTCGTCGTCGTCTCGGTCGTCATCGTCATCGTCGAGGACGGTCGGCGGGGCCGCGGGAACGCGGGGGATCGGTGCGCTGGACGCCACCGGAGGTGCGGCCGGGCGCGGGGGCCGTGGTAAACCGGACGGGGGGGACGCGGCCGGGGTGTGGGGGTCGGACTGCGGCCCTGGACGTGGAG
>NZ_JBNFOB010000274.1:0-2779 GCF_057364565.1 Micrococcus sp. LASM2_SD2
GCGGGGAGGTGCGGGGCCGTCGTCGGGAAGGACACTGGTGCGGGGCTGGGAGGCGAGGAGCCGTCGTCGGGGGCGGACGGGCTCAGATGGCGCGACGCTGCGGGTGCGGGTCCCGGCGGGCGCGGCGACGTTGCCAGCGGCGCTCGAGGCGCAGGAGGGTGACGAGCACGGCCCAGGCGAGTGGGGCCGGGGTCACCGAGATGACCACGCCCGCGGTGAGGGCTATGGACCCGGGGGTGAGGCCGGCGTCGGCGGCGGAGACCGCCATGCCCAGCAGGGCGGCCGAGGCCGCGACGCCGAGGATGCCGGCCGTCCAGAGCAGCAGCTCCGGTGCGCTGGGAGCGAGGGAACTCCTGCGGTCCACCTCGTCCTGGCGCTGCACGAACGGGGCGGCGAGGAATCCCCAGCCGGCGGCCACGGTGACGGCCGCGACCATGTCCGAGGGCCGGTGCCAGGCCTCCAGGAACGCGGCGGAGGAGATCACTGCGGTGAGCACGGCGCCGGCCAGGGCGGCCGTCGGACGCCAGCGCACGGGCGCCGTGAGGAGGAGGACGACGGCGGCCGTGGCGCGAGGGTCGCGTGGCCGGAGGGCAGGGAGTTGCCGACCACGTAGGGGACCCCGTTGTCGAAGAAGGGACGGTCCAGGGTGCGCTTGAGCAGCTGGGTGGTGACGTTCGCCCCCACGGCCGCCACCACCACGGCCGCCGCCGACTGCCAGTGCCGCCGGGCCAGCTGGACCACCACGCCCAGGGCGGCGCAGGCCAGGGCGACCAGCGGGGCGTACTTCAGGGCCGTGGTGGCGGGGGAGGGGCCGAACGCGTCACCCGGCACCGGCTCCACCGCCTGGAAGGCGCGGTACTCGAGGACCTGGCCGGTGCTCGAGCCCACGAACCCCTGGAACACCGCCACCACCGTCAGGGCGCACAGGAGCGCTCCGAGCACCCACAGCCACCAGCGGGTGGGGCGCGGGCCGGTCGGAGCCGTTGCGGACTCGAACGGAGCGGGATGCACCCCACCATGATGGCGGTCCGGGCTGGGAATCGTCCGTGGCACACGCCACCTGCCCTTCACGGAATGCTCACCGGCACGTCCCCTCCAGGTGGGGGAAGGGTTGGTTCGCGCATGTGAGCCTGGCGGTATGCAGCCCGCCGCCTCTGCCGCCGCACCCACGTCCGCCGCCCTCGCCGCAGCCCGGAAGGCCATGGCCCTGCACGGGCCCGTGTTCCGGCAGGAGCCCATCGAGTGGGGCTCCGAGGAGCCGCTCGCCCCCGCACTCGCCGAGTTCTACCGGAGGGTGGGGCCCGGGTGGGTGGAGGTGGACACCCTCGGACTGCCGTTCCTGTTCTTCCCGCTCGAGCGCCTCTGGGACGAGCAGGCCGGCTTCCGCTGGTCCCGGCGCACCGGGGCACGCCTGGTGGACTGGAACGAGGACTGGACCGTGATCGCCCTGCAGGGCGGCGACCCGTTCATCCACGAGGCCTCCACCGGTGCGGTGCTCATGGCCGGTGAGGAGGGCTGGGAGGACCGCCTGGACGAACCCGAGGCGGTGTTCCGGGACCTGGCCGAGATGACGCTGGCGCTGTGCGCGGTCGGCGGCATGTGGGCCGGGTTCGACGACCCCTTCACCGAGGACTGGCGGCTCACCGAGGACGTACTGACCGCCGTGGTCCGTGCGCTGGAGCCGGTGCTCGGCGGACACGAGCGCACCGTGGCGGTCGCCCGGCGCCTCGGGTACCTCGGGGCACGGTGACGACGCGCTGACGGCCGACTCCGGGGGCGCTGTCGGTGCCCCGCTTCCGGCCGGGCACCGGGGACGTCCCTGCCGCCCGACGACGGCCTGACCTTGGGGAGCGCCTGCCGCGCGCTGACGGCCGGACCCTGGGGCGTCCCTGCGTCCCGTTCCTAGACTGGACGGCATGAGCGCCGCAACCGTCTTGCCCCCGCTGCCCGGAGCCCCGGGTGGTCCGCACCTGCCGACCGTGGAGGAGCTGCTCGATCACACGGTGGCGGTGTCCCTGCCCATGACCGTGCGGTTCCGCGGGACGACCCGCCGGGAGGCCCTGCTGCTGCGCGGTCCGGCCGGCTGGGCGGAGTTCTCCCCGTTCCCCGAGTACGGGGACCAGGAGTCCTCGAGGTGGCTGGCTGCGGCGATCGAGGCCGGCTGGCAGGGATGGCCCGAGGCGGTGCGGGACGCGGTGCCCGTGAACGCGACCGTCCCGGCGGTGGAGGCATCCGACGTGGAGGCCGTGCTGGCGAGGTACGGAGACGGGATCGCCGCGGTGAAGGTGAAGGTCGCCGAGCACAGCCCGGGCGGGGGACTGATGCCCGGGTCCCACAGCGCGGACCTGGCCCGGGTGCGGCACGTGCGCGAACTGCTGCCGGAGGCCGCCGTGCGCGTGGACGCGAACATGGGATGGACGCCGGAGCAGGCCGTGGAGATGCTCGCCGAACTCGCGGACGTGCGGCTGGAGTACGCCGAGCAGCCCGTGCCGGGGATCGAGCAGCTGGCCCGGGTGCGGCGGGACCTCAGGGAGCGCGGGGTGGACACGAGGATCGCCGCAGACGAGGCGGTGCGCAAGGAGACCGACCCGCTCGCGGTGGCCGCAGCCGGGGCCGCGGACCTGATCGTGGTGAAGGTGCAGCCGCTCGGTGGAGTGCGCCGGGCCGCGGCGATCGTGCAGGCGGCGGGACTGGATGCGGTGGTCTCCAGCGCGTTGGACACCTCCGTGGGCCTGGCCGGGGGAGCCGCGCTGGCCGCCACCTGCCGCGCTCCGTTCGC
>NZ_JBNFOB010000275.1:0-2775 GCF_057364565.1 Micrococcus sp. LASM2_SD2
CCCCGCCTCCGTGCGGAAGGCGGGCGGCCGTCGTCGGGGTCTCTCTGCCCGGCGAGGACGCCGGGGGGAGCGGCGGATCAGCGCGGGGCCATGCGGACGGCGCCGTCGAGGCGGATGACCTCGCCGTTGAGCATGCGGTTCTCGATGATGTGCATGGCCAGGGAGGCGTACTCCTCCGGGGTGCCGAGGCGGGATGGGAACGGGATCTGCTCGGCCAGGGAGGCCTGCGCCTTCTCCGGCAGGCCGGCCATCATCGGGGTCCAGAAGATGCCCGGGGCGATGGTCATGACGCGGATGCCGTTGCGGGCGAACTCGCGGGCCAGCGGCAGGGTCATCGCGGCCACGCCGCCCTTGGAAGCGGAGTAGGCGGCCTGGCCGATCTGGCCGTCGAACGCGGCCACGGAGGCGGTGTTGATGATCACGCCGCGCTCGCCGTCCTCGCCCGGCTCGTTCTGCGCCATGGCCTCGGCGGCCAGGCGGATCACGTTGAAGGTGCCGATCAGGTTGATGTTGATCGTGCGGGTGAAGTTCTCCAGCGGCAGCACGCCCTCACGGCCCAGGGTCTTCTCCGCCGTGGCGATGCCGGCGCAGTTCACCACGCCGGCCAGCGGGGCGCCCTGCTCTGTGGCGACCTTGACGGCGTTCGCCACCTGCTCCTCGTTTGTCACGTCCGTCTCCACCATGACGGCGCCCTCGGGGGCCTCGCCCTTCAGGTCCACCACAACGACCTTGGCACCCTCCTCAAGGAGGGCCTTGGTGGTGGCGGCGCCGAGGCCCGAGGCGCCTCCGGTGACGATGAACGTGCGGTCCTTGAACTGCATGGATGTCCTCCAGATCAATGGGGATCAGTGGTTGAGGTCACAGTCAGCCTAGCCCGAGGATCCCCCGGAACACGCCCATGCCGAAGTAGAAGACGAAGGCCAGGGCCACGGCCCACAGCAGCGGGTGGACCTCCTTCGCCCTGCCCTGCCCGGTGCGGATCACCGCGTAGGCGATCATGCCGGCGCCGATACCGTTGGCGATCGAGTAGGTGAACGGCATCAGGATGAAGGTGAGGAAGGCGGGGAACGCGGCGCCGGCGTCGGACCAGTCGATGTCCACGGCCTGGGCGGCCATCATGAAGCCGACCACCACGAGCGCCGGGGCCACGGCCTCGAACGGGACGAGGTGGATCAGCGGAGTCAGGAACATGGCCAGCAGGAACAGCACGCCCGTCACCACGGAGGCGATGCCGGTGCGGGCTCCCTCGCCGATGCCCGTGCCGGACTCCACGAAGATCTGGTTGGCGGAGCCGGAGGCACCGCCGCCGCCGGTCACGGCGAGGGCGTCCACCATGAGCACGCGGTTGAGGTCCGGGATGCTGCCGTCCGGCTCCACGGTGCCGGCCTCGCGGGCCAGGCCCACGGAGGTGCCCATTGCGTCGAAGAACACGGAGAGCAGGATGGCGAAGACCAGCAGCGCCGCCATGAGGCCACCGACCTCCTGGAACGCACCGAACAGGCTGACCTGGCCGAGCAGGGACAGGTCCGGGGCGGTCCACTCCGGCATGGAGGGCGCCACCAGGGACCAGCCGGTGGGGTTCACGTCGCCTGCGGCGTCCACGGAGGGGCCGATGTGGAAGACGGCCTCGAGGACGTTGGCCAGGACCGTGGCCGCCACGATGCCGATCAGGATGGCGCCGCGGACCCTCCGGATCACCAGGATCGCGGTGAGCGCCAGGCCCACGATGAACACGAGCACCGGCCAGCCCTCGAGCTCGCCGCCGGTGCCCAGGCCCACGGGGACGGTGGTGCCAGCGGCGTCCGGCAGGCGGCGCACGAAGCCGGCGTTGACCAGGCCGATCAGGGCGATGAACAGGCCGATGCCCACCACGATGCCCGTCTTCAGGGCCGCCGGCACCGCGTCGAACACGGCACGCCGGAAGCCGGTGGCCACCAGCACCGCCATGATCAGGCCGGCCAGGACCACCAGACCCATGACGGACGGCCAGGTCAGGCCCGGGGTGGTGGCGATGGTGATGGACAGGAACGCGTTGATGCCCAGGCCCGCGGCGAGCGCGAACGGGTGACGCGCCCACAGGCCCATGACGATGGTGAAGACGCCGGCCACCAGGGCGGTGACCGCCGCGACGCGGGGGATCCCGAGCTCGCCGCCGGCGGAGTCCGCGCCGGAGAGCACGAGCGGGTTCAGCACGATGATGTAGCTCATCGCCAGGAAGGTGGCCAGGCCGCCGCGGACCTCCTGGCCGAGGGTGGAGCCGCGTTCGGTCAGGCGGAAGTAGTGGTCGAGCGTGCGGCGGCCGGAGGGTGTGCTGGCGGCGGCTGTGGAGGAGGGCGTGCGTGACATGCGCCCATCGTAATGAGCGCCGTGGACGCCGCTGTGGGGCGTGACGCCGTGGGGAGTAGGCTCGCGGCTTGATGACTTCCCGGCACCACGACGACGGCTCCGACGCCTCCGCGCGGGGCGGCCCCCTGGCGGGGGCCTTCCAGATCTACGCCCCCTCCACGATCTACGCGATCGGCCTGGGCGCGATGATGCCGGCGGTGGCGACGGCGGCCCTGGACTTCGGTGCGGCTCCGGCACTGGCCGCGGCCGTGGTGGTGCTGATCGGTGTGGGCGGGCTGCTGATGAACGGCCCGGCCGCCCTGCTCGTCTCGAGGGTGGGGGAGCGGCGCACCATCATCGCCTCCGCGTTCCTGGGCGCGGTGGCCGCGCTGCTGGCCTGGGCCACCACGTCCCGCTGGCACCTGGCGGCGGGCCTGCCGCAGGAGGCCG
>NZ_JBNFOB010000276.1:0-2754 GCF_057364565.1 Micrococcus sp. LASM2_SD2
GCCTCCGCCGTGGGGGTGCTCCGACGGCCCGAGCGGCCGGACGGGGAAGGGGCGGCGGGCCGCACCGGACGGCCGGTGCCGGCTCAGGACTCGAAGCCGTGCTCGGCCTCCGGGAAGGCGCCGGTGAGCACGTCCCTGCGGTACCGGGCCACGGCGCCGGTGACCACGGAGTGCAGGTCCGCGTACTGCTTGACGAAGCGGGGCTTCCTCCCCTGGGTGAGCCCGAGCATGTCCTGCCACACCAGGACCTGGCCGGTGGTGCCGTCCCCGGCGCCGATGCCGACGGTCGGCACGGTGAGGGCCTCGTCCACGGCGCGGGCGACGGCGGTGGGCACCATCTCCATGAGCACCGTGAACGCGCCGGCGGCCTCGAGGGCCCGGGCGGAGGCGACCATGGCCTCGACGGCGCCCTCCCCGCGGCCCTGGACGCGGTAGCCGCCCAGGACGTGCTCGGACTGCGGGGTGAAGCCGATGTGCGCCATGACGGCGATGCCGGCGGCGGTCATGGCCTCCACATGCGGGACGAAGCGCTTGTCCCCCTCCATCTTCACCGCATGCACGCCGGCCTCCTTGACCAGGCGCAGGGCGGAGCGGACGGCCTGCTCGGGGGACTCCTCGTAGGAGCCGAAGGGCATGTCCGCCACCACGAAGGCACGCTGCGCGCCGCGGACGACGGCGGAGGAGAAGGTCACCATGTCGTCCACGGTCACCGGCAGGGTGGAGGAATGGCCGAGGACGGTGTTGCCCACGGAGTCGCCGACGAGCAGGACCTCGACGCCGGCGGCGTCGAACAGGGAGGCCGTCATGCGTCGTAGCACGTGAGCATCGCGAAGCGACGGCCCTCGTCCTTGGCCCGCTGCAGGTGGACGGTGCGGTAGCGCGCGGGAGCGGGCGGGCCGTAGACGGCGGTCTCGTCGGAGGTCTGCGCGGAGGAGTCGGCGGCGGCCGGGGCGGCGTCGTCGGCGGCCGGGGGATGCTGGATCGACATGCGTCCGAGTCTACGCAGTGGCGCAGGCCACCCCGTCTAGAGTGAACACATGGATCGACAGCAGGATTTCGTGCTCCGCACCATCGAGGACCGGGACGTGCGCTTCGTCCGCCTCTGGTTCACCGACGTCATCGGCACCCTCAAGTCGGTGGCGCTGGCCCCGGCCGAGGTGGAGGCGGCCTTCTCCGAGGGCCTGGGCTTCGACGGCTCCTCGATCGACGGCTACACCCGCATCTTCGAGTCCGACATGCTCCTGCAGCCGGACCCGTCCACGTTCCAGATCCTGCCGTGGCGGGGAGAGCAGGAGCGCACCTCGCGCATGTTCTGCGACGTGCTCACCCCCGAGGGGCAGCCCTCGCCGGCCGACCCCCGCCACGTGCTGCGCCGTGTGCTGAACAGGGCCGCGGACATGGGCTTCAGCTGCTACACGCACCCGGAGATCGAGTTCTACCTCCTCGAGTCGGACCAGCCCGGCCCGGACGGCCTGCCGGTCCCGGTGGACACCGCCGGCTACTTCGACCACGTCCCCGGCGGCGTGGCTCAGGACTTCCGCCGCCGCGCGGTGACGTTGCTTGAGGACATGGGCATCTCCGTGGAGTTCAGCCACCACGAGGGCGGCCCCGGCCAGAACGAGATCGACCTGCGCGCCGCCGACGCCCTGACCACCGCGGACAACATCATGACGTTCCGCACCGTGATCAAGGAGGTGGCCTCCCTGAACGACCACTACGCCACCTTCATGCCCAAGCCGTTCTCCGCCCACCCCGGCTCCGGCATGCACACCCACTTCTCCCTGTTCGAGGGGGACTCCAACGCGTTCTACGACCCCGCGGACGAGTACCGCCTGTCCACCACCGCCCGCCGCTTCATCGCCGGACTGCTCCATCACTCGGTGGAGATCACGGCGGTCACCCACCAGTTCGTGAACTCCTACAAGCGGCTCTGGGGCGGCGGCGAGGCCCCCGCCTACGTCTCCTGGGGCCACAACAACCGCTCGGCCCTCGTGCGCGTCCCGCTGTACAAGCCGGACAAGGCCGGCTCCGCCCGCATCGAGTACCGCGGCCTGGACGCCGGGGTGAACCCCTACCTCGCCTACGCCGTCCTGCTGGCCGCGGGCCTGAAGGGCATCGAGGAGGGGTACGAGCTGCCGGAGGCCGCCGACGAGGACATCTCCGCGCTCACCACCATGGAGCGCCGCGCCCTGGGCCACCAGCCGCTGCCCGGCACCCTCCACGACGCCCTGCGCGTGATGGAGGACTCCGAGTTCGTGGCCGAGGTCCTCGGCGAGCACGTCTTCGAAACCCTGCTCCGGAACAAGGCGCAGGAGTGGGACGACTACCGTGTCCAGGTCACCGAGTACGAGATCAAGCGCTACCTCAGCGGACTCTGAGCGGACGGAGGAGCCGATGACCTCGCTGCCCGGCACCGACGCCGACTCCCTCCAGCGCCGCGCCCTCACCGGGGCCGGGCTCACCGACCTGGACCGTGCCCGTTCGCTGCTCGGGCAGAAGGAGTTCGAGGGGGTGGACCTGGAGGCCCTCATGGCCGCCCTGGCCCACGCACCCGACCCGGAGCAGGCCCTGCTGCTGTGGCTGCGCCTGATCGAGCGGGAGCCGGCCGCGAAGCGGATCGCCGCGGACGAGCGGCAGGCCGCCCGTCTGTCCCGCCTGCTCGGCGCCTCCGAGGCCCTCGGCGAGTTCCTCATCCGCCGGCCCGAGCACCTGGACCTGGTCTCCGACCCGGACCGTGCCGCCGCCACCGCACCG
>NZ_JBNFOB010000277.1:0-2743 GCF_057364565.1 Micrococcus sp. LASM2_SD2
GGGCGGCCGTCGGCAGGACGGAGCAGGCGTTCGGCCGTGCCGGGCCCGTCGTGCTCGTCCCGTGCCCGTCGCCCGGTGCGGGCTCCACGTCGGCCACCCTCAGCCCTGCTGGGCGGCCTTGTGGGCCGCGGACAGCTCGAGGTAGACGGAGGCGTTGGTCTTCAGGGACTCGCGCTCCTCGTCCGAGAGCGGGCGGCGCACCTTGGCCGGGACGCCGGCCACCAGCGAGCCCTCGGGGACCTCGGTGCCCTCGAGCACGAGCGCGCCGGCGGCCACGAGGGACCCGGCGCCGATCCGCGCGCCGTTCATGACGGTGGCGGACATGCCGATCAGGCAGTCGTCCCCGACCGTCGCGCCGTGCACCACGGCCGAGTGGCCCACGGAGACGCCGGAGCCCAGCTCGCACGGGAAGCCCTCGTCCGCATGCAGGACCACGTTGTCCTGCAGGTTGGTGCCCTCGCCCACGCGGATGGGAGCGGAGTCGCCGCGCGCGGAGACGCCGTAGAAGGCGGAGGAGCGCTCGGCCATCTCGACGTCGCCGGTGATCGCGGCGGTCGGCGCGAGGAAGACGGACTCGTGGATGCGGGGCGTGACGCCCTTGACGGTGATGATGTGTGCCATGTCACCAGGCTACGGCGGTCCGCCCGCCGCGGGCCAGGCGCGTCCCCGTGGCGGACGGCGTCCGCAGACCGTGCCCGACGACGGGCGGTCACGTCCGTCTGTCAGGCGGCGGGCCGTCGTCGGGAAGGGGGAGCGGGAGCGAGGGTCAGCCGAAGACGACCGTGCGGCGGCCGTCCAGCAGGACGCGGTGCTGGGCGTGCCAGCGGACGGCCTGGACGAGGGTGTCGCCCTCGACGTCCCGGCCGCGGGCCACGAAGTCCGCGGCCGTCTGCGCGTGGGTCACCGGCTGCACGGACTGGGCGATGATCGGGCCCTCGTCCAGGTCCGCGGTGACGTAGTGGGCGGTCGCGCCGATCAGCTTCACCCCGCGCTCGTGGGCCTGGTGGTAGGGGCGGGCGCCCTTGAAGGACGGCAGGAACGAATGGTGGATGTTGATGGCCCGGCCCTGCAGGTCCGCGCAGAGCTCGTCCGAGAGGATCTGCATGTAGCGGGCCAGGACGACCAGGTCGATGTCGAACTCGTCGATGAGCTCGCGCAGGCGGGCCTCGGCCACCGCCTTGGTCTGCGTGCCCGCCGCGGAGACCGGGATGTGGATGAACGGGACCCCGTAGAAGGAGGCCAGCGGCTGCAGGTCCAGGTGGTTGGAGACCACCACCGGCACCTCGATCGGCAGGGTGCCGGTGCGCTGCTGGAACAGCAGGTCGTTGAGCGTGTGGCCGTCCTTGGAGCACATCACGAGCGTGCGGGTGCGCACGGCCGCGTCCCAGAGCTGCAGGTGCATGACGAAGCGCTCGGCGACCGGGGCGAGCGCGGCGTCCACGGCCTCCCGCTCCGCCGGGGTGCGGAACTCCACGCGCATGAAGAACGTGCCCGTGTCCGGGGAGTCGTACTGCTGGGACTCGGTGATGTCCGCATCCACCTGGAGCAGGGCGCCGGAGACGGCGTGGACGATGCCCCGGGTGTTCGCGCAGGACAGGGTCAGGACGAACTCGCCCTCGGAGCGGGAGGAGGGGGCGGTGGCGGAGGGGGCGTCGACGGCGGACATGGCAGACATGAAACCACGGACACGCCAGGGTGAAGGGTGGGGGCTCGGTCGATGACCACAGTGCGGAAGATGTGGCATCCTCGGCCTTGAACTGTCTCCGCGACCGCGGAATGGGCAGTGAGAACTGACCAGAGAGAACACAAGGAGACGTCATGGACAACCCCATCGTCTACGTGCTGATCGCCGCCATCATCGTGGTGCTGATCATCCTCATCATCCTCAGCGTGGTCGCAGGCAGGCGCCGCCGTCAGGCCGAGCTCGAGCAGGAGCTGCGCACCGAGGAGAAGGCCAAGGAGCGCACCGACGTCCGCGACGGCGTGACCTCCCCGGACAAGGCCGCCAAGACCAAGCAGGACGGCAACGGCTCCACGGCCGCGGACGCGAAGACCGATGCCAAGGCCGACGCGAAGACCGATGTCAAGGCCGACGCGAAGACCGATGCCAAGGCCGCAGACACCAAGGGCGCCGGGTCGACCGCACTGGCGGCCGAGGACGGCAAGGACGTGACCGGCGCGGACAAGGCCGGCGTGGACAAGGCCGGCGTGAAGACCGCCGAGACCGAGCACGGCAAGGGCGGCAAGGCCGCGGCCGGTGCCGCCGTCGCCGGCGGTGCTGTGGCCGGTGGTGCCGCTGCCGCCGCCACGAAGAACCCGAAGGACGCCACGGGCGCGAAGGACTCGAAGGACCTCAAGGGTCTCGAGGACGCCAAGGATGCCCAGGGCGTCAAGGACGCCAAGGACGCCAAAGACGCCAAGGATGCCCAGGGCGTCAAGGGCGTCAAGGGCGCCGATGCCGACGCCTCCCGCGGCACCGCGGTGCAGGCCGGCGGCAAGGGCGTGCAGCTCGACGAGGCCGCGGCGGACAAGACCGTCGGCAAGGGCGGCCCCTGGGACACCCCCACCGCCCCGGACGCCGAGGACCCGAACGAGCGCAAGCCGCTGCGCTTCACCAAGGGCGAGAAGGCCGCCGAGACCGGTGCCGCGCGTGACGGCAAGGTCGCGGACGCCCCGAGGGAGACCGGTCAGGGCGGCAACGCCGCAGCCGGTGCCGCCGTCGCCGGTGGCGCCGTGGCCGGTG
>NZ_JBNFOB010000278.1:0-2739 GCF_057364565.1 Micrococcus sp. LASM2_SD2
CGCCACCCAGGCCCTGGCCGAGGCCTGTGCCGTGGACCCCGGCGAGGATCTCGGATGGGGACGGCCGCGCGTGCCGGAGGCGGCCGTCGTCGGGATCCAGGGGGACCCGGGCCGGGTGCTGCGCGAGCGGACCCTGGCCGGGGTGGCCGAACGCTACCCGGACCTGTTCACCGGCACCGCGTTCGCCGTCACCGCGGCCGGCCGGGAGCTCGAGGAACGGGTGGAGCACGAGCTCGGGATCATCTCCCGGCTCGGGTTCGCCGGGTACTTCCTCACGGTCGCGGAGGTGGTGCGGATGATCGAGGACCGCGGCGTGCGCGTGGCGGCCCGCGGCTCGGGGGCCTCCTCGCTGGTCAACCACGCCCTGCGCATCTCGCACGTGGACCCCATGGCGCAGGGGCTGATCATGGAGCGCTTCCTCTCGGACGACCGCTCCACCCTGCCGGACATCGACATCGACGTGGAGTCCGCCCGCCGCCACGAGATCTACCACGCCCTGTTCGAACGGTTCGGGGCGCAGCGCACCACCCTGATGAGCATGCAGAACGCCTACCGGGCCCGCGGCGCCGTCCGGGACGCCGGCCTCGCCCTGGGCATGCCGGACCCGGACGTGGACGTGATCGCCAAGCAGCTGTGGCGGTTCTCCGCCTCCCACTTCCGCGACGCCCTCGACCGCATGCCGGAGCTGCGCGGCTTCGCCGAACGCCTCGAGTCCGGCCGCCGCGAGGGCAGCCGGCAGCTCGACCTGCTCGTGGACCTCACCGAGCGCCTGGACCGGCTGCCGCGGCACATCTCCATGCACCCGTGCGGCGTCATCCTCGGGGACGCGACCCTGCTGAAGCGCACCCCCGTGCAGCCCTCCGGCATGGGGCTGCCCATGAGCCAGTTCGACAAGCACGACATGGACCCCATGGGCATGCTCAAGCTCGACGTCCTCGGCGTCCGCATGCAGTCCACCATCGCCTACGCGATCCAGGAGGTCGCCCGCACCACCGGCGAGCAGGTGGACCTCGAGCAGGTGCCGCTGGACGACCCCGCCACCTACGCGATGATCCGCACCACCCACACGCTCGGCTGCTTCCAGATCGAGTCCCCGGGGCAGCGGGAGCTGATCGGCAAACTCGCCCCGGAACGGTTCGAGGACCTCATCGTGGACATCTCCCTGTTCCGTCCCGGGCCCATGCAGTCGGACATGGTGCGGCCGTTCCTCGAGCAGCGGCACGGGTGGGCGCCGGCCCGCTACCCGCACCCGGACCTGGTGCCCGTGCTCGCCGAGACGCACGGGGTGACCGTGTTCCACGAGCAGGTGCTGCGCACCCTCGACATCATGACCGGCTGCGGCCTCGCCAAGGCCGACGAGTTTCGCCGCCTCATCGGCTCCGACGCCGAGACCCGCGTGGAGGAGCACTTCCGCTCCCGGGCGCTGGCCCGCGGCTACGACCTCGACGTCATCGACGAGGTCTGGGCCACCCTCCACGCCTTCGGGTCCTTCGGGTTCTGCAAGGCGCACGGGGCGGCGTTCGCGGTGCCCACCTACCACTCGGCCTGGCTGAAGACGCACCACCCGGAGGCGTTCATGGCCGCGATCCTCGAGCACGACCCCGGCATGTACCCCGCCCGCCTCATGGTCGCCGAGGCCCGCCGCATGGGCATCCCCGTGCTCCCCGTGGACGTCAACCGGTCCAGCGACCACGTCCGCGTCGAGTGGGTCCCCGAGCACCCTGAGCTCGGTCTCAAGCCCCTGGAACAGGTGCCCGCCGCCGAGGGCGAGATGACAGACAGGGGTGAGGCGGCCGTCGTCGGGAAGCCGGAGGCGGAGCCAGCGGGCCGGTGGGGGATCCGCCTGCCGATGACCGCGCTGTCCGGGCTGAGCGAGGCCGAGATGCGGCGGCTCGTGGACGGGCGGCCCTATACGAGCCTCGCCGACGTGCGCGACCGCGCCCGGCCCACCGCCCGCAACCTCGAGCGGCTCGCGCAGCTCGGGGCGCTGGACTGCCTGTTGCCGCCGGGCGGGGCCTCGCGCACGGACCTGGTGCACCACCTGGAGATGCAGCACTCGGCCGGGTACGGCTCGGGGCCCGGGCGGCTGGCGACGAAGTCCAGGAAGGCGCGGCCGCGGCAGGTCGACGGGCAGCTGTCCCTGGACCTGCCGGACCTGGAGCTGCAGTCGCTGACGCCGATGTTCCCCTCGCCGCGTGCCACGGATCGGGTGCGCACCGAGCTGGACCTCACCGCCCTCGACGTGACCGCCCACCTCATGGACTCCCACGCCCCGTACCTGGAGGCGCTCGGGGTGACGAAGGCGGAGCGGCTGCTCTCGCTGCGGTCGCAGTCGCGGGTGCTGGTCGCCGGGGTGCGCGTGGCCACCCAGACGCCGCCGATGCGCAGCGGACGCCGCGTCGTGTTCCTCTCCGTGGACGACGGCACCGGCTGCGTGGACGCATCCTTCTTCACCGAGGCCCAGCACGCCTCCGGGGAGATGCTGTTCTCCTCACGGCTGTTGCTGATCGAAGGGACCGTGCGCCGGACCGGACCGAAGGCCGTGTCCGTGCAGGCCGTGCGCGCCTGGGACCTGCACCGGCCCGAGACCCTGCCTGACCCCGACTACCTCGACACCACCCGCGACGAGTGGGCCCGATGGCTCCGGGCCGACCGGGATGCCGCGCGGAGGAGGGCGGCCGAGAGGGACGGGCGGTCGGTGCCGCTCGGCGGTGCCGGTGCCGGTGCCGCAGGGGGACG
>NZ_JBNFOB010000279.1:0-2730 GCF_057364565.1 Micrococcus sp. LASM2_SD2
CGGCGCGAGCACCAGGTGAAGGCCGAACGCCCCGGCGGCCAGGCGCCGCAGCAGCGCCGGGCTGAGGCGGGCGAGGACGTCCGTGTGACGGCTGCCCCGGTGTGCGGCGAGCGCCCAGAGCCCCGTGGTGACCAGGGCCAGGGTCCATGCGGCGCACAGGACGATGCCGACGCCGGCGCATCCCAGTGCCAGCACCTGTTCCAGCCGTGCCGTGCCCGTCGACGCGGGTGGGGTCGAGGCCAGCTGTGCTGCCAGTGACAGGAACGCCGGCCCGACGGCCGTGCAGGCGATCGCGGCCCACAGGTCGGTGGGGCGGGCATGTGGCTCCCCGGTGTCCCCTCGCGTGGTCCGCGGGTCGGTCGGTGCTGTCACGGTCATGGTCTTCCCCTCCGCTGCCGTGGTCGGGACCGTTCAGGTCTCCGGCGTGTGATCGTGGTGCCAGTCAACATTTGCCGTCGGATGATGTCAAGAGGCGTTGATAATCTTATTTGATGGCATTTGATGCAGGAATATGTACTTGGGCGCAGATGTGTCGGATCGCTACGCTGTCCTTCATGAGGTGGGACGGACTCTTCGCAGACCTGGAGGCACAGTGGGAGCGGGAGGCGCAGGCGCAGGCCTACGCCGAGGCCGCGGAGCTGACCCGGGGGGAGTGGGCCGCGCTGTCCTTGGTCGCCCGCCTGCGCGGCGCGCGGGGCAGGACGCTGCGCCTGCTGCTGCGCCACGGGCACCGCTGTGATCTGACACCGCAGGCCTTCGGACCGGACTGGGTGGGCGGTCGGACCATTGGCGGGGACTCGGTGCTGGTCCGGCTGGCCGCCGTGACGGCGGTGGAGGGGCCGCTGGGCGCCGCCGTGACGGCACCCGAGCCGGGCCCATGGCCGGAGGGCCCGAGGCTCACGTCTGCGCTGCGGCGGGTGGCGCGGTCACGGTCCGGGGTAGAGGTCGTGGGAACGGACGGCACGGTCCTGGTCGAGGGGACCGTGGACCGGGTCGGGGCAGACCACATGGACGTGGCCCGGCATGCACGTGACGACGCGCGGCGCCCGGGGGCGGTGCGGGGAGTGCTGGTGGTGCCGCTGGACGCGGTGGCTCTGCTCCGAGCCGCCGCACACGCACTCTGACCCGGGGAGCGGCCCCGGTTCAGGCCCTCTGGTCCTCCTCGGCCCACTGGGCGACCTTGCGCCGTGTCGCCGCGTACTGATCGGAGATGAACTCCTCCAGGACCGACTGCTCCACGCGCCACTGACCGCGGCCGCCTACCTGGATGGCGGGCAGCTCGCCGCTGCGCACCATCGCGCGTGCCTGGGACATCGACACGTTCAGTGTCTCGGCGACGTCGGTCAGGGTCAGGAAGCGCGGCATGGCCACCTCGTTCGTGTCGGTGCGGGGCCCGGCGGGGCCCGATCGGGCGCGGTCCCCACCATTGAACACCCTTCAGGCCCCGACGTGGTGTGTCGTCCACAGGGACGATGTCCACAGGGTGTGGCGCGACTCGCACCCGATGGCGGCGGTTCAGTAGGCTGAAACGGCGTCTCCGGCCCGGAACGGGGGTCGACGAGGGGGACGTCGGGTCGCGCCGGGAGCGGCTCGCAGACGCCATGAGGGGGAGGACCTTCCGTGCCCGCATCCACTGCCGCCCAGCCTGCGCCGAGACTGCGTCGACCACGTTGGAGGGATCCGCGCCTGCTGATCGGGCTCCTGCTCGTCCTGGCCTCGGTGGCCGGCGTGGTCGCTCTGCTGCAGTCGGCGGACCGCACTCAGGTCTACTGGGCCGCGAAGCAGGACCTGGCGCCCGGGGCGCCGCTCGCCGAAGGGCACTTCGTGCAGGTCGAGGCGAACCTCGCCGGAGCGGACTCCCACTACCTCTCGGCGGACGAGCCGGCTCCGGTGGACCGCATGCTGGTGGCGGCGGTGCGTGCCGGCGAGCTCGTCCCTGCGGAGGGGGTCGTCGACGTGGACCCCCAGCGGCGTCGACCCGTGGGCCTGACGCTGGCGGAGCCGCTGCCGGCAGGGGTGGGTGTCGGCGACCGCGTGGACGTCTGGGTGGCGCTCCCGGTGCAGGAGGGGCGCGGATTCCGCAGGCCGGAGCGGCTCGCCTCACGCGTCGAGCTGTCCGAGCTCGTCACGGACGCTGGCGCCTTCGGCGCTGGCGAGAAGATCCGCATCCAGGCCATGGTGGGGCCTGAGGAGCTGCCGGAGCTGCTCGAGGCGAAGGTGCGGGAGGCACGCATCACGGTCGTGCCGACGCTGGGCGGACACTGACATGCGCGTGTACGTGGCCACCACCCGCGTGCCCGGCCTGGACCTGGTCGGCCCGCTCGAGCGTGCCCAGTCCGACGTCACGGTGCTGCGTCGGGTCGAGGACACGGCGGAGCTGCTGGCGGTGGCACGCTCGGGCACCGTCGACGTCCTGCTCCTGGCCGGGGACCTGGCACCGCTCGCCCGTGCCCTCCTCGGTGAGCTGGACTCCCTCTCCCGGCCGGTTGGGCTCGTCGCCGTCTCCGAGGTCGGGGAGGACCGTGCACGTGCTCGCGCGCTCGGAGTCCGGACACTGCGAGCCGACGTGGACCCGCTGGACCTGGCGGAGGCGCTGGCGGCCGCCGCCAGGGACGCCCAGACCGGGCGACCGCATCTGACGACGCCGGACGAGGACCCCGCGGAGGACGTCGAGCCGCTCCCGCGTGGCCTCGTCGAGGAGCCGCCGGGCGTTCGTGCTCGACGACGGGG
>NZ_JBNFOB010000280.1:0-2718 GCF_057364565.1 Micrococcus sp. LASM2_SD2
AGGGTGGACGCGGCGGGGACGCCGGCCGCGCCGGCGAGCGCCGCGGAGGATCCCGCTCCTCCGCATGGAACGCCGACCGCGGCGTCCAGGGCAGCGTCGGTCCGCGCGAGCACCGCAACCACGGCCTGCGCACCTCACGCCCTGAGATGGTCCGCACCCTGGACCGTGAGGGGCTGCTGCCCTCGATCACCTTCATCTTCTCCCGCGCCGGCTGCGACGGCGCCGTGGAGCAGTGCCTGGCCGCGGACCTGGACCTCACCACCGAGGCCGAGAAGCGCCTGATCCTCGAACGCACGGACGAGGTGGCCCGTCTGCTTCCCCCCGAGGACCTCGGTGTCCTCGGATTCTGGGGCTGGCGGGACGGGCTCTCCCGTGGCTTCGCCGCCCACCATGCCGGCCTGCTGCCGCCCATCAAGGAGGCAGTGGAGGACCTGTTCGCGGCCGGCGCCCTCAAGGTGGTCTTCGCCACCGAGACGCTGGCGCTCGGCGTGAACATGCCGGCGCGGTCGGTGGTGCTGGAGAAGCTGGTGAAGTTCAACGGCGAGTCCCACGTGGACGTGACGCCGGGGGAGTACACCCAGCTCACCGGACGAGCCGGCCGCCGCGGCATCGACGTGGAGGGCCACGCCGTCGTCCTGTGGCGCCCCGGGCTGAACCCCGCGGCGGTCGCCGGCCTGGCCTCCAAGCGCACCTACCCGCTGAAGTCGGCCTTCCGGCCCACGTACAACATGTCCGTGAACCTGCTGGCCCAGGTGGGTGTGCGGCGGGCCCGCGGGATCCTCGAGTCCTCGTTCGCCCAGTTCCAGGCGGACCGCTCCGTGGTCGGCCTGGCCCGTCAGGTCCGGGAGAAGGAGTCCTCGCTGCAGCAGTACGCGGACGCCATGCAGTGCGAGCGCGGGGACATGTCCGAGTACATGCGGCTGCGCAAGGAGCTCGCCGGAGCCGAGAAGGCTGGGTCGCAGGGCCGGAAACGCGCGCGGCTCGGCGCGCTGAAGGAGTCGCTCTCCGAACTGGCCGTCGGTGACGTGGTCGACCTGCGCCACGGCCGCGCGCTGGGCCGATGCGTGGTGGTGTTCCCCGCGGGAACCCGCAGAACCCGCGCGTCGGGGTGATCACGGACAAGGCCCAGCTGCGCCGCGTCGGCGTGGACGACCTCGCCGAGCCGGTCGAGCCGATCGCCGGAGCGGACCTGCCGCAGCTGCTGCAGGTGAAGTCCCCGTCCCAGCGCAAGGACGTGGCCGCGAAGATGCGAGAGGCGGTGCGCACCCACAGGCCGCCGTCGGGGGGCCGCCACCGGGCAGGGTTCCGCCGCACGGAGCCGGAGGAGTCGCCCCAGGTCGAACAGCTCCGCCGCCGGCTGCAGTCCCATCCCTGCCATTCCTGCCCGGACCGGGAGGAGCACGCTCGCTGGGCCGAGCGCTGGTGGGGGCTGCGCCGAGACGTGACGAAGCTCCGGGACCGCATCGCTGGCCGCACCAACACGCTCTCCGCCGCGTTCGACCGCATCGTCGGGCTCCTCCAGGACTACGGCTACGTGGGCTCCGACCCCGGGAACCCGCGCGAGGCAGTGGAGGCGCCCGGCCAGGCCCTGCGCCGCATCTACGGCGAACGGGACCTGCTGACCTCCCTCGTCCTCCAGGACCCCTCCGTCTCCCGGCTCACCCCGGAGGACTGGGCCTGCCTGGCCGCCCTGCTCGTCTTCCAGGGACGCTCGGAGCCGCTCGCCGGGTCCGTGGTGATGCCGAACGCCCGGCTGCAGGCGGTCCACGAGGCCACGGAGCGGCTGCAGGACCGGCTCCGGCGGGACGAGACCGCAGCCCGGCTCGATCCCACGCCGGAGACGGACCCGGGCCTGGTGGTCCCCCTGCACCGTTGGGTGCGCGGCAGGTCGCTGCGGGACACCCTGCACGGCTCGGACCTCGCCGCCGGGGACTTCGTCCGCTGGGCCCGGCAGGTGATCGACATGCTCGGCCAGCTCGCGCAGGTCCCGGGGGACGAGGCCCGCACCCGTGACTGCCGCCGGGCGGCCGACCTGGTCGCCCGCGGGGTCGGTGGTCGCGTCGCTGCCGGCCGTGGGCGTCGCGGACTGACCCGTGGGTCTCCGGGAGCCGCCCTGGGGGCTGCCCCCCGTGACGGCGTACTCCTTCCCACCCGGCGGGGAGGAACCCCGGGCGCATCCGGGCCGGCGGCACTAGGCTGGGACCCGTGAGCGCTCTCCTGTTCCACCACGGCATCGTCCATTCCCCCACCGATCCCTATGCCACGGCACTGCTCGTCGAGGCCGGCACCATCGCCTGGCTCGGCGGCGACGACACCGCCGCCGCCTTCCGGCGCGACGGCACGGCCGAGCGCGACCTCGACGGCGCGGTCCTGGCACCGCTGTTCGTCGACCCGCTGTCCTCCTCGGTGGCGGGCGCGACCCGGCGCGGCATCGGGCTCTCCACGGTCCTCCACGGCTGGACCGGCGACCATGCCGGACGCGGCTCCGGAGCCGAGGCGACGGACGCGGACCGGGCGGTGGCCGTCGTCGGGTACCGGAACCATGCCTCCGACGCCGAGGGCGACGAGCCGGCCGCGGGCGTGTGGATCGCGGCGGACGCCCTGGACCAGCCGGAGCTCGATGCCGCGGTGGTGGCGGCGGTGCAGTCCGGCGAGCAGGTGTACCTGGTCCCCTCGGACCTCGCGGACCCGGAGGCTCCCCGCGCGGCGCAGGCCGCG